>NZ_JBSFRT010000015.1:0-130171 GCF_053589375.1 Rhodococcus sp. NPDC003348 | reverse complement strand
TCCAACCCCTGTGTGGACCGGCGAACGCCTGTGTGCTCGTCCCGGCGGGGCGGCCGTGCCGCTATGCCGGTGGCGGGTACTCGGTGCGGCAGCGTCCACACACGGAATGCACGCATAAAGGCTGTGTGCACTGACGACAGGGCGTGTGCACACGACAGTTGGCCGCCAGGCGCCAAAACCCCCGTGCACACACCCGATGCGGCGTCCACATACCCGCTACACGTCCAACCCCTGTGTGGACCGGCGAACGCCTGTGTGCTCGTCCCGGAGGGGAGTCCGCGCCGCGATGCCGGCTGCGGTACGCCGTCCGCGGCACCGAAAACCCCTGTGCACACACCCGATGCCGCGTGCACACACCGAATGCACGCGCAACGGCCGTGTGCACCGACGACGGGGCGTGTGCACACGACACTTCCGCTAACCGGCGCGGAAAACCCGTGTGCACATACCTGTTGGAGCGTGCACACACGGAATGCACGCATAAAGGCCGTGTGCACCGACGAAAAGTCGTGTGCATCGGACTACCTAGGATCAGGACGTGAATCGGATACTCGGCGCGATGGACGCGAATCTGGCATCTCACGCGTCGCACCTGCACTCGGCGATACCAGGGGCTCGGGTACACACCAGCGACGATCTGCTTCTCGCGGACAGCGGCCTGCACGACGACACCTTCAACCTGATCTGTCGTGCGCGGTTCACGATCGACGATGCGTCGGAGCGCGTGGAGGAAACCGCCGCACTCGTGCGCGCGACGGGGCGCCCGTTCTCGTGGTGGGTGGGCCCGGCGTCGACTCCCGCGGATCTGCCTGCCCTGCTTACGGTGAACGGATTCGTGGAGCAGGAATCCGAACTGGCCATGACCGCATCACTTTCCGATGTCCCGGTTCCCGGCACTCGCTCGGATCTGCGGGTCGAAACCGTCCGCGATCGGCGGACGCTCCGCGACTACGCGACCCTGATGGCGGCGAACTGGACGCCGTCCTCGGCCACCGTGGTCTCGTACTTCGACACGGTTGCCGAGGCGGTCCTGCGTCCGTCGTGTGCGAGTACGTTCGTCGTCGGGTATCTCGGCGGACGTCCGGTCAGTGGCGCCGAGGTGCACGTCAGTGATGGTGTCGCCGGCCTGTACGGCGTCGTCACTCTCGACGAGTTCCGTCGTTGCGGTCACGGCACCGCGGTGACGCTGGCCGCCCTGGACGTGGCACGCAGGGCAGGGACGCGGATCGCCGTCCTGGAAGCGAGTGCCCAGGGTGCGCCGGTCTACTCGCGGATCGGGTTCACCCCGGTAGGTCGGTACACCGAGTTCGCGCTCTGAATCGACGTAGCCGGGATCACTCCAGGGACTGCATACCGGGGGTATTCACCCGGCTCTATCGGCGATATAGTTGCGTCATGCAACACAGCGGTGCCGTGACGCAGGTGCACGAGGAGCTCGTACACCTGGTGCGGCAGCTGATGACCGGCGATCGAGTGGACGCCGGTTCCCCGACATTCGCCCAGCACTCGGTGCTCTCGTTCATCGACCGCCATCCCGGCTGCCGGGCGACCGAGATCGCCGATGCTTTCGGGGTGCACCGGTCGACCGTGTCGAGGCAGGTGCGTGGATGCGTCGACAGCGGTTGGGTGAGTGCCCAAGCCGGACCCGTGCGTACCGGTCATCCGCTCTCGATCACCCCGGCCGGTCGAGAGGTGCTGGTACTGGCGGCGGAACACCGTCTCGCCGAGGTGGCCGGCCGCGTCCGTGGCTGGTCGGATTCGGATGTCCAGCAGCTCGGCGAACTCTTGCACCGATTCCGTACGGCGATCCCAGATTCCACTCCCGACAACAGCGGAGGCGACCCGAATGCGTGAATACGCGACCTCGCCCACCTTCACCATCTCCGACGACGATTCAGTCGTGCGGACGGTCTATCGGCACGCCCGAGAGACGCCGGACCTGGTGTTGTTCTCTCGTCCACGTGGCGACGAATGGGTGGATGTCACGGCCGCCGAGTTCGCGAACCTGGTCACGGGTGTGGCCAAGGGGCTGATCCGGGGTGGCGTGCAGCCGGGAGACAGGGTCATCCTGCTGTCGGCGACACGCTTCGAGTGGTCGCTCCTCGACTTCGCGATCTGGGCGGCCGGCGCCGCGTCGGTGCCGATCTACGATTCGTCCTCGGCGGATCAGGTGAAGTGGATCGTCGAGGACTCGGGCGCCAAGGTCGCGATCGTCGAAACCGCGTTCCATGCCGAGTCCTTCGTCGGTTCCGGTGCCCGGGTCCTGCAGATCGACGACGCCGCCGTCGAGACGCTCCTCGCATCCGGTGCGGACCTCGACGACGACGTGGTGGAGCAGCGGGTCTCGGCTCTGCGGGCCGACGATCTGGCGTCCCTGGTGTACACCTCCGGGACGACGGGACGACCCAAGGGCTGTGTGCTCACGCACCGGAACTTCCTGTCCGAGATCCGGGGCATCCTGGCCTCCAGCGTCGGCTCGGTCGCTCGTCCCGGCAACCGGATGCTGACGTTCCTGCCGCTCGCGCACGTCCTCGCCCGCGCCGTGTCGCTGGCGATGTTCGAGGCCGGTGGCACCCAGGCCCACTGGTCCGACTTCGGGACGATTGTCGGACAGTTCGCGAGGTTCCGTCCGAACGTGATTCTCGGTGTGCCACGAGTTTTCGAGAAGGTCCGCGATGCCGCGGCGCAACAGGCATCGGCCGGGGGAACGCTGAAGAAGCGCGTATTCGACTTCGCGGAGACCACGGCCGTCGAGTACAGCGAGGCGCTCGACTCGGGCGCGCCGTCGCCGCTGTTGCGAGTCAAGCACTTCGTCGCCGATAAGCTCGTCTACTCGAAGTTGCGTGCGGTCCTCGGCGGCGAGTGCTGGTGGGCGATCTCCGGCGGCGGAGCGCTCATGCCGCGCCTGGGTCACTTCTTCCGCGGTCTCGGCGTCCCGATCTACGAGGGCTACGGCCTGACGGAATCCACTGCGGCGCATTGTGTCAACATGCCGCGGGCCCAGAGGATCGGGAGTGTCGGGCAGCCGCTCGGCGGCAACTCCGTCCGGATTGCCGACGACGGCGAGATCGAACTGCGCGGCGGTGTCGTCTTCGGTGGGTACTGGAACAACGACGCCGCGACCGCGGAGGTCTTCGACGGCGACTGGTTCCGTACCGGTGACCTCGGGTCGCTCGACGAGGACGGCTACCTCACCATCACCGGGCGCAAGAAGGATCTCCTGATCACCGCCGGTGGCAAGAACGTCTCGCCGGGGCCGCTCGAGGACCGGATGCGATCGCACGAACTCGTGTCGCAGGCCGTTGTGGTCGGGGACGGGCGGCCGTTCATCGGGGCGTTGGTCACGGTGGATCCCGACACGTTCGCGCGATGGCGCACCGAGAACGGCAAGGCCGAGGACGCCACGGTGGCGGACCTGAGCGAGGACCTGGACCTGCGAGCCGCGGTACAGGCGGTAATCAACGACGCGAACTCTTCGGTGTCGCATGCGGAGTCGGTGAAGAAGTTCGTCATCCTCTCCCGCGATCTGACCGAGGAGAGCGGCGAGCTCACCGCGACGTTGAAGATCAAACGCAATGTCGTCGCCGAACGGTTCGGCGCCGAGATCGATTCGCTCTACTCCTGAACCTCGATGACCCGTTTCACACGAAACGGGTCACCAGAGCCGGAAGGCCGCGTCCGAGACCGTGAAGCCGTGACCCGCGGCGCTGGCACATGTCACGCCGGTGTGTTCGTCGACGGTGCAGGTGAAGCCCTGTACCCGTAGCGCCGACCCGTAGGGAAGTGCCTTAGCGGTGCCGTCGAAGCGGTGGAACGCGGGATCGCCGGTGGCGGCGAACTCGCCGGGACCGGCGGCGGTCACGCGGATTGCGTTCGGGGCCATGGTGCCCGGACCGCCCGGAGCCGGCACCTGTGGCGCTGTGGCGGGAAGTTTGCCGTGGCATCCGGCCACCGGATTCGGGGCGGTGACGACGGCGCACTCGAACTTCGAACTCGGGCTGGTGAAGTAGTACGACCCGCTCGCGCCGCCCATGTACTCCGCCACCTGCGCCGCGGGTGCGGTGCTTGTGGTCGTCGGTGGGGTTCGCGTGGTGGTGCGTGGTGCTGCGGAAGTGGTTGTCGTCGCCGTCACCTGCTGCGTGGTCGGGGCGGCGGAGCCGTCCACCGACTGCGCGCAGCCCCCGACCACAGCTGTGCAGCAGACGACGGTGAGCAGCAGAATGATTCGTGACGCACCCATGCGCGCCATCGTAGGGCTTGGCCGACGGCGTCGGATCGACCGAGTGGTGGTCGCCCGGCCGCTGCGCAAGCGTGCACAAGTCTGCGGCCCGGGCCCGACGCACCTGCCGACGGCCGCGACGTCATGGCCTGCGGACAGGTCGAACTCGCCCGGCCCGACCTCGTTCACGTCGGGCGAGAAGGACACCGTGGGCGATCGTGGCTCCGAATCCGGAGAGGCGCCGCCGGTGACGCCGGCACGCCGACCACGTGGCGGTGGTCCGGGGCCTGGGGCACCTTCATGTGGGCCATTGCACCTGATCGGGTGGCTGTGAGGTGGTGCTCGCCCCGACCGCTGCGAGACGTGCGTGACGAGCAGACGCCGAGCCGGGTCGCCCCTTGGTACGTTGGCGAATGACGTGACCGCGGCCCGAGGGAGGCAGTCGTGCAGACCGACGAGAACGGTGCAGTGACGTCACCGGACACCCTGACGGTGCGGATATCGGACGGCGCACTGCGCGGATATGCAGCGGGTTCGGTGCTCGTGTGGAAGGGCGTGCCGTACGCGTCGGCGGGGCAGGGCCGCCGGTTCCGCAGTGCGCTGCCGGTGACGCCGTGGGACGGTGAACGCGACTGTCGCGACTTCGGCCCCATCGCGCCGCAGGCCAAGGCCATGCAGGTGCCGATCGATCCCGACCTGGTGCAGGACGAGGACTGCCTGTCGCTGAACGTGTGGGCGCCGCGTCCGGACGGAGAGCCGCGACCGGTGATGGTGTGGATCCACGGCGGCGCGTACTGCGTCGGTGCCTCGTCGCAGACGGTGTACGACGGCAGGCATCTGGCCGAGACCGGGGATCTGATCGTGGTCACCGTGAACTACCGGCTCGGTGTGTTCGGGTTCCTCGACTTCTCCTCGTTCGGGGCGGAGTTCGAGTCCAACATCGGATTGCGGGACCAGATCGACGCCCTCGAATGGATCCGCGACAACATCGCCGCGTTCGGGGGCGACCCCGGCAACGTGACGGTGTTCGGGGAGTCGTCCGGCGCCGGGTCCATCACCACGCTCATGACGGCGCCGCGGGCGGAGGGCCTGTTCCATCGCGCGATCGCGCAGAGCGCGCCCGCCACGTCGGTGTACGGGACGGAACGGGCGGCCGCCGTCGCCGCCCGGTACCTCGAGCTCGCGGGACTGGCGCCGGCCGACGCCGGGCGGCTGCGGGAGCTGCCGTTCGAGGAGCTGACCCGGATCGGCGACAAATTGCTCGACGATGTTGTCACCTCCGTGCCCGGAACGCTCGCGATGGCGCCGGTCGTCGACCGGGATCTGGTGCCGAAGTACCCGGTGGCGGCGTTCCAGAAGGGACTCGCGCATCGGATTCCGCTGATCATCGGAACCAACAGGGACGAGGCGTCCATATTCCGGCTGACCCGGTCGCCGATCCTGCCGGTCACCGCGGACACCGTGTCGCAGATGTTCGACGCGATCGCGGCCGACCACGCGGACCTGTCGCCGTCGCGGATCGCCGAGGTCATCGCCGCCTACCCCGACTTCATGAAATCGACCGGGGCGATGGCCGTCTCGCGTGATGCCGCGTTCCGGATGCCGTGCCTGTGGATCGCGGACGCGCACTGTTCGCACTCGCCGACATGGGTGTACCGCTTCGACCACGCCACCCCCATGCTCAAGGCCGCCCGGGTCGGAGCGAGCCATGCCACCGAATTGCCCTACGTGTTCGGCAATTTCGGCACCCTGAACGTCGATCCGACGTTCTGGCTCGGTGGGCGAAAGACCGCGGTCGAGGTGGCGGGTCGGATGCAGCGGCGCTGGTTGGCGTTCGCCCGGCACGGGGTGCCCGCCGCGCTGGACGGGTCGAAGCACTGGGCCCGGTACACGGATGACACCCGCTCGACCCTGTTGATCGACAAGTCCGACACCCTCGTCTCCGATCCGGACCAGGCGCTCCGGGCCGCCTGGGGCAATGAGGTGATGGGCTTCAGCTGAGCGGGCGGCAGCTGACCGGCGCGGCCGCCGTCAGCGCGGCAGGGCGTGCAGTGCCGCGACGAGCGGTGCGAGTTCCGGTGTGGCGCAGGCTTTGTCCAGTGCCTGTTCGAGGGTGGCGTCGTGGGTGGGTCGCGCCCGGTCGAGCAGCGCCCGCCCGGCCTCGGTGACCTCGGTGTAGATCCCGCGGCGGTCGTCCTCGCACAGGTACCGCGCGAGCAGTCCGCGGCTCTCGAGCCGGTTCACGAGTCGCGTGGTCGCGCTGCTGCTGAGTGCCGCGGCGCGGGCCAGCTGTGCCATGCGCATGTGCCACCCGTCCTGGCGTCCGAGGGCGTCGAGGACGGTGTACTCGACCACCGACAGGTCGTGCTCCCGTTGCAGTGCGCGTTCGAGCTCGGTGTCGAGCAGTCCGTGCAGGGCCGCGAGGGTCCGCCAGCCCTGTGCTCGCACCTCGACCGCGTCGTCCGCGATACCCACGTCCACCTCCCGTTGTCGTCACCCGAGCATAGCCGCTTGCGCTGATAGTCGGCGCGTGCAACTATTTATGACGCGCCTGCAACTAATGTATGCGCGCGATATCTGCTCAAGCAATCGAAATGTGGAGGAACTCGGATGCCTCTCGGTCTCCTGGCCCTTGCCGTCGGCGGGTTCGGTATCGGTCTCACCGAATTCGTGATCATGGGCCTGTTGCCCGAGGTCGCGGGCGATTTCGCCGTCTCGGAGGCCACCGCCGGATATCTGATCTCCGGCTACGCGTTGTCCGTCGCGGTGGGTGGCGTCGTGCTGACGGCCGCCGCCGGACGCTTCGACCGCAAGCGGGTCCTCATGGCTCTGCTGGTGCTCTTCGTCGTCGGCAACGCGCTCAGCGCCCTCGCTCCGACCTACGACGTCATGCTGGCCGGCCGGATCGTCGCGGCACTGTGCCACGGGGCATTCTTCGGGATCGGGGCCGTCGTCGCCGCCGACCTGGTCGCCCCCGGCAAGCGCGCCGCCGCGATCGCGATGATGTTCACCGGCCTGACGGTTGCGAACGTGCTCGGAGTGCCGGCGGGGACCTTCATCGGTCAGCAGTTCGGCTGGCGGTCGACCTTCTGGGCGATCACCGCGATCGGG
The DNA here is from genome assembly GCF_053589375.1 of Rhodococcus sp. NPDC003348. Taxonomy (NCBI): domain Bacteria; kingdom Bacillati; phylum Actinomycetota; class Actinomycetes; order Mycobacteriales; family Nocardiaceae; genus Rhodococcus; species Rhodococcus sp. NPDC003348. The sequence goes on along the minus strand of NZ_JBSFRT010000015.1, from coordinate 122,841 downwards.
ATCGTGGCGCTCGCAGGCATCGCCGCCCTGGTCCCGTCCACCACCGGCGACCGGACCGCCGGCGGCCTGCGGGCGGAACTGCGAGCCTTCCGATCGGGGCAGGTCTGGTACTCGATCGCGATCACGGTCCTCGGATTCGGCGGCATGTTCGGGGCGTTCACCTACATCGCCTACACGCTCACCGAGGTCGGCGGGTTCGCCGCCACGACGGTGCCGTGGCTGCTCGTGCTCTTCGGCGCCGGATTGGTGCTCGGAAACACCCTCGGCGGTCGAGCCGCCGACCGGGCGCTGACCCCGACGCTGATCACGATCCTGGCCGTGCTGACCGTGGTGCTCGTCGTGTTCGCGCTCACCGCGCACAGCAAGCCGGCAACGCTGGTGTCGCTGATCCTGATGGGCGCCTTCGGGTTCGCCACCGTCCCCGGCTTCCAGATGCGGATCATGAACCACGCGGCGTCGGCGCCGACGATGGCATCCGGCGCCAACATCGCCGCGTTCAACCTCGGCAACGCCATCGGTGCGTGGCTCGGCGGGCTCGCGATCGCCGCCGGACTCGGCTTCACCGCCCCGATCTGGATCGGTGCCGCCGTCACCGCGACCGGTCTGCTGGTTCTGCTCGTCGCCACCGCCTCCGAGCGGCGCGCGGACGTCGCCGGCGAACAGGCTGTGTCGAAGGTGCCCGCGCCGGTGTGAGGGCCTGGGTTCACACCGGTGGATCGGTAGGGTCGTCGAGTTCACGCAGGGCAGGGAGCAGGAAGCAGATCGCGGCGATCACGCACACCGGGATCGCGAGCGCGAAGAACGTCGCCTGCAGACCGACGGCGTCGATCATCGGTCCCGCGAGCAGGTACCCGAGCGGACCGGCCGCATAGGCGGTGGACGTCATCACCCCGACGACCCGCCCGCGCATGTGCTCGGGGCTGCGGGTCTGCATGGCGTAGTTCGCGATCGGGCCGACCGGGCCGTACACCAACCCGATCGCCGCGGCGAGGACGAGCGTCACCCACAGCGGCGGCAGGAACGCCATCCCGACCATGCAGAGGCCGAGCGCGGTGACGGCGACCAGCATCAGGGTCCGGCGGCGCACCCGGGCGGCGAGCGCGCCGTAACCGAGGGCCCCGATCACGCCGCCGATGCTCATTGCCATCAGCACCCAGCCAAGCTGCGCGGGCTGCCCGAGGTCGGTGAAGTGCACCGGGAACAGGACGCTCTCGACCGGCATGTACAGCGCCACGATGGCCATGTCGACGAGGGCGAGGGTGCGGAGCAATCGGTTGCGCCACACGAACTTCAGCCCCTCGAGGGTCCCGGACCACATCGACGCGGGACGGGTCTCGTGGTCCGGGACCCCGGCACCGTCGAGGCGAAGGAACGCGATCGTCACGATCGACCCGGCGAAGCAGGCCGCCGTCACCCACAGTGTGTTCACCGGGCCGACGGTGGCGATCAGCACGCCACCGACGCCGGGTCCGATCAGATACGCGACGTTGTAGTTCGCCTCGTAGAGACTGTTGACGCGGTCCAGTCGCCAGCCCGCGGCGGCGGTCGCGGCCGGCAGCATCGACTCGCGGGCCGAGATGCCGGCCGGGTCGAACGCGGCGCCTAGCGCGGCCAGGGCCGCGATCAGCGGCACCGACAGTCCGATCGTCGCGGACGAGACGGGGATCAGCGCCACCGACAGCGCCGACAGTGAATCGGAGACGAGCGAGGTGCGACGGCGGCCGAACCGGTCGACGACGGTCCCGGAGAACAGCGACGAGAGCAGCAGAGGGAGCGTCGCGGCGCCGGCCACGACGGCCGCATCGGTGGCCCGTCCGGTCTGCTGTAGCACCAGCCACGGCAGAGCCACGATCGTGATGCCGTTGCCCGTCGCGGACAACAGGGTTGCGAGGTTGACCAGCAGCAGGGGCGTCAGCCGGCGGGTCGAGATCGCCGTCGGCGCGGTCATGTCGGGGCCCTTTCAGGACGGGGGAGACATGACTCGACGCTAGCCCGGTGGACCACGGCGCGCGAGCGAATTTCCGCGAAGTCGTCGGAACCGACGGTGGCCGGCACCCGGTGGGTCAGTCGAGTACGGCCGCGATCTCGCGGGCGGCCACTTTCGCCAGATCGACGAGGAACGGAATTCTCTGGTCGATCATCAGGTCGACCGGACCGCGCACGCCGAGGGCGAATCGAACCCGTTGGGTTTCCCCGCCGATCGGTACGCCGATGGTCCGAAATCCCTGTTCGAGTTCCTCGTCGTTGAAGGCGTATCCCCGTTCCCTGGTCAGTGCGAGCTCCTTCCCCAACTCCACCGGTCCGGAAATCGAACGGGCCGTGCCATTTTCGTACGGCAACCGGGTCAGCTCGTCGTCGGTCGCCTGTGACCAGGCCAGCAGGGCCTTGCCAAGTGCGCTCGCATGCAGGGGGAGACGCAGACCTTGCAGTTCGTGTCCGTCGGCCTCGCGCCAGCGACTTGTCCCCAGGAGTACCGCGTCGTTGCCGTGGCGGGTGGCAATCGACGCGCTGGCGCCGGTGATGGTCGCCAGTTCCTCGAGGTGCGGTTCGGCGAGGTAGATGCGGTGCTGCCGGTACGCGATCTGGCCGTACTCGGCGAGCGCGCCGCCGAGTCGGTAGCGGCTGGTCGCCTCCACCTTGTCGAGGAATCCGGCGTCGACCAGTGCGGTGAGCAGTCGATGCGTCGTGCTCACCGCCAGGCCCTGCCTACGGGCGATCTCCGAGACACCGAGGTGCTCGCCGCCGCGGAAGCATCCGAGCACCGCGAGGGCGCGCGTGACGGACTGGAGCTGACCGTGGGGTTGGGGGGTGGGCACGTCGCGGACGCTAGCACAAGGCGAGGCGCACCATGGGGAGATCCTTTCCGGATTGTGGAAAGAATCGACCGCAGTCGGTCGGCTCCGCTCAGCGAAGTGGCGTAGAACATCCAGACGATCTGCTGGTCGAGGTTCGAATCACAGACCCAACCTTCGAGTCAGCCTTTCCGATCAGCGGAAAGGTATGGCTGGGCTCCTCGGTGCTGCGGACCTAACGTCGTCGCTACCGAACCCGCCACCCCTCGACAGGAGCCGAATTCGATGCCTCCCATCCGCCGACTGCCCCGGGCGCGTGCCGCGCTCGCGATCCTTCCCGTCGTCGCGTTGGTTGCGGCATGTGGATCCGGGGGAGAAGACACGAGCGAGGCCGCGCCGGGCGCCGAACCCACCTTCGTCCTCAAGGTCACCGACGGCGGCAACGCGGGGCCTCTCGCGGTCGCCAAGCGGGACGGCACCTTCGACCAGGCGCTCGCTCCGCTTGGGGCGAGGGTCGAGTGGGTCAATGCGCCGCCCGCGTTCAGCGCGAACCTCAAGTTGTTCAACGCCGGCCAACTCGACGTCTCCGGTGGTGCCTACAGTCCGGTCGTCGGGGCACTGTCCAAGGACGTCGGCGTGCGAATCATCGCCGTCGCCGATCCGGTGGACCAGGACCAGGCCGGCATCATCGCCTCGCCGGACTCGGGCGTGACGGAGGTCAAGGACCTCGTCGGCAAGCGCATCGCCGTCAACCCCGCAGGCAAGGGCGAGTACATCACCCTGAAGGCGTTGCGGCAGGCCGGTATTCCCTTCGACCAGGTCGAGCGGGTCCCGCTGCAGCCGTCGGACGCCGCCTCCGCCTTCTCCACCGGCCAGGTCGACGCCTGGGCGTCGTTCAACGACCCGTACCAGGAGGCGAAGGCCCGTGGTGGCGTCGAGATCGCGACCGAGGCGAGTATCGACTCGAAGGACAACACGATCGTCGCGTTCCGCACGGAGGTCCTCGAGAAGCGTCCCGACGTCGCGGCGAAGTACCTCGAGACGCTGCAGCAGTTGACCGAACGGCAGCGGAGCAATCCCGAGGACTTCCAGAACGTGTTCGAGAAGGCCGGTCCGCGAGCACTGTCCGGTGACCGGCTCGCCCGCGCCGTCGATCTCGGCAGGCGGGCATCGGTGCCGCACCACCCGACTGCCGCGGACGCCGCGGACCTTCAGGAGGTTGCGGATCTGTTCTTCCAGAACGGGGTGATCACGCGGGCGGTCACCGCGAACGACGTCTTCTACCCATTGCAGGAGAAGCCGGCCCAGTCGCCCGCGGCGTCGAACCAGTCCGCTCCCACCCCGGTGAGCTGAGATGGCCGTCCTGACCTCGCCCCGGGCGAAGAGCGGCGGCGAGCGCGCAGTCCCCGGGCAACTCGAACTGGAGACGCCGCGACACCGGGCGGGCCGCCGGCGACCGCGCTGGGTGTCGGTGCCGCTGCGTTTTCTGGTGCCCGCCCTGATCGTCGCGGCCTGGTGGATCGGCTCGGCGACCGGCGCCATCCCCGAGGAGATCCTCGCGGGACCGCCGAAGGTGTGGGCCGCCTTCACCGAGCTGTACCAGACCGGGCAGCTCGTCGACTTCTCGCTCGCCTCGTTCAAGCGGGCCGCGCTCGGGGTACTGCTCGGGGTGGCCGGCGGGCTGGTGCTCGGGGTGCTGTCCGGGCTGTCCAGCCTCGGCGAGGAACTGATCGACTCCACCATGCAGATCAACCGGGCGATCCCGTTCCTCGCGCTGGTCCCGTTGTTCATCGCCTGGTTCGGTATCGACGAGACGTTCAAGGTCCTGCTGATCACCGTCGCCACGGTCGGCCCGATGTACGCGTACACCTACCTGGGTGTCCGCAATGTCGACCGGAAGATGGTCGAGGCCGCGCAGAGTTTCGGGCTGCGGGGGCCAAGGCTGGTCGTCGAGGCGATCCTGCCCGCGGCGCTGCCCGGGGTACTGATGGCGCTGCGAATCTGCCTGTCCATCTCCATCACCGGCCTGATCGCGGCCGAACAGGTCGGCACCCGGGAGGGCATCGGCTACCTGGTCACGCTCGCGCAGGAGTACAACCGCACCGACTACATGGTGCTGTGCGTGGTGCTGTACGCGGTGCTCGGTCTGGTCTTCGACGGGGTGGTGCGGATCGTGGAACGGTTCGCGATGCCGTGGCGCGGACAGGTGGCGATCCGATGAGCCCCGAAGCGCCCCTGCCGCCCCTGGCCCGTCGCGCGCAGACCGCGACGGCCGCGAACGACCGCCGCGCGGGCCAACCGGTTGCGGTCTCGATCAGCGGACTGCGCAAGACATTCGGTGACAAGGTCGTGCTCGACGGCGTCGACCTCGAGATCCGCCGCGGTGAGTTCGTGGTCCTCCTCGGGCCCTCCGGCACGGGCAAGACCACCTTGCTCCGGCTGCTCACCGGACTCGAGAAGCCGGACGCCGGTACGGTTCTCGTTCCGACCCGTCGCACCACGGTCTATCAGGAGCCGCGGTTGATCCCGTCCAAACGGGTCCTGGGCAACGTCACCGTGGGTCAGTCGCGCACGAGCGAGACCCGGGAGCGGGCCGCCCGTGCGCTGGCTGAGGTCAACCTCGACGGCAAGGCTCGGCAGTGGCCGGCAACGCTCTCCGGCGGTGAGGCGCAACGCGTCGCGCTGGCCCGGGCACTGGTCCGCGAGCCCGAATTGCTCTTGCTCGATGAACCGTTCGCGGCGCTCGACGCCCTGACCAGGCTGCAGATGCAGGATCTGGTCGGCGACCTCGTGGCTCGCCACCGCCCTGCGGTGCTGCTGGTGACGCACGACGTCGACGAGGCGGTCCGGCTGGCCGACCGGGTGTTGATCCTGAACGAGGGCCGATTTGCCGTCGACACCGACATCGACCTCGCCCGCCCCCGCGACCGCACCGACCCGGAATCGCTGCGGTATCGCGCGGCCTTCCTGTCCGAGCTGGGCGTCGGTCGCACCACTTCCCCCACAACCACCTAGGAGCACGAGATGACAGCTGTAGCGGACACCGTCCTCGACACCCTCTGGTACACGCGCTGCCCCGTGCCCACCGCGAGCGGTCTGGCGCACAGTCTCGGCTGGTTGGGGGAGAGCGCCGCCAGCGCCGGAGTCGGGCTGGGAGTGTTGCAGGACGCCGGTCCCGAGCTGGCGGCGCGACACTTCGACCACCAACTGCTCGGCCTGATTCGCGAGGGCGGCAACGTGCCTGCCCTCGCGGCTCGCTCCGAGGGCTCGCCCACCCGGCTGATCGGCCTGACCTGGATAGACGAGGCCCAGGCGATTCTGGTGGCCCCCGACTCGTCCGCCACCGGGCCCGGTGATCTGGCCGGGCTGCGGATCGCGATCCCGGCGTGGGCGCAGGACCGGACCCGCAGCTTCCCGCGGGCGATGGCGTTGCACGGATTCGCCGACGCGCTCCGCCTCGGTGGACTGACCTTGGCCGACGTCCGGCCCGTCGAGGTCGAGGTGGAGCGCAGCCCGCAGGTGCGCACCGATGCCCAGTCCGGTCGCAGGATCACCACCTGGGGTGTCGAGGCGTTGCTCGATGGCGAAGTGGACGCGATCTACGTCAAGGGCGCTCGTGCCCAGGAAGTGGCACGGGAGCACGGACTGCGCGTGGCCGTCGATCTGGACGCCACCGAGTCGAAGCGGTTGCGCGTCAACAACGGAACCCCGCGCCCGATCACCGTGCACGCCGAGCTGCTCGAGACGCGACCCGACCTGGTCGTCGGGTTCCTCGCGCAGACGTTGCGTGCCGCGGACTGGGCCGCCGGCAATCTCGACGAGGTTCGCGAGGTGCTCGCCCGGGAAACCTTCTCCGGCGCAGTGGGAGTGGAGGCCGCCTACGGCGACTCGTTCCACCGCGACCTGCACCCGACCCTGTCGGCCGAGCGGCTCGAGTTGCTCGACATCCAGAAGCAGTTCCTCTACACGCACGGCTTCCTGGCCGCCGACTTCGATCTCGGGTCGTGGGTCGCGCCGGAAACCCCTGCAGCAGGCGAGCGCGCTGCTCGCCGGCGAGCGAAAGGTGACACCGTGACCGAGTTCCTGTGGGAGTTGCCGGTCCGCGGTGACGGGCGGCACGTCGACACCGTCTCCGCGCGCCGCGACGGCTTCGACTTCCTGGACCAGGTTGTCCTCGCTGCCGAATTGTCGGGCCTCGACGGTGTGGTCGTCCCGTACGACCCGGCGGGGGAGGAGTCGTGGGTGGTCGCCGGGTCTGCCCTGCGGCAGACACGGCACGTCCGGGTGGGCGTCGAGTTCCATCCGGCGTTCGGGACACCGGTGTACGCGGCCAAGCTGTCGGCGACCCTGCAGCGGCTCTCGAACGGCCGGCTCGACTGGCGGTTGCGCGTCGAGACCGACGAGGCCGACGCCGCTGCCCGCGGTGACCGGGTCGCCGGCGCGGACCGCTACCGGCGGGCAGCCGAGTTCCTCACCGTCGCCCGCGGGGTGTGGAACGAGGAACAGGTGCTACCCGCGCGGTTCGGCGGTACCGGCTTCGAGTTCGCCGGCGAGTACTACGACGTGACCGACGGCGGATTCCGCGGCATCCTGTCCGGGCTGCCGTTCCCCACCGTGTACCTGATCGGCGATTCGCCCGAGGCGCTGGCACTGTCCGCCGCGCACGGCGACGTGCACGTGTTCGACGAGACCGACGGTGTCGACGAGGCGCTGGCGTCGCTGCTGGAGGCCGCGAGCGGTCACGGCCGCACCGTCCGGGCCGGCCTCGCCTTGCCCGTCGTCGCCCGCGAGACCGAGGACGAGGCGTGGGCCCGCGTGCTGCGACAGTGGCGCGAGGTGCATCCCGGGGCGCCCGACGCCGAGGTCCGGGCACTCGCGGGGCAAGGCCCCCGCTGGGCGGGATTCCACCACATCGGCTACGGGCACTCGACCGGGCTCGTCGGTAGTTACGAGCAAGTGGCACAGGCGCTCTCGGAGTACCGGGACCGCGGGTTCGAGGTCTTCGAGCTCACCGGGCACCCACACATCGAGGAACTGCACCGTGCGGGCGAGCACCTGCTGCACCTCGTCGACCCCGCCGGCCGCACACTCACCGGGACGGAGACCCACGCATGAGCACCGACTTCTACTGGCGCATCGGGATGGAGGGCGACCACGCATCGCTGCGCACCCCTCGTCGCTACAACCGCGGTCACGCGGGCGGGCACGGCCCCGGAAACATCGCGCCCGCGATCCGCGCAGGCAGACTCGACGGCTACAGCTACATCGACCACATGGCCGCGGTGGTGAAGGCATCGGAGTCGGCCGGATTCGTCGGCGGGTTGCTGCCCTCGTTCCCGATCACCGAGGACCCGTGGGCCGCGGCCTCGGCGCTGGCCCGCGAGAGCGACACCTACCGGTTCATGGTGGCGTTCCAGCCCGGCTTCCTGCATCCCGTACAGGCGGCGCGGATGTCGGCCAGCCTGCAGCGGGCCACCGGCGGACGACTCGTCTACAACATCATCAGTGGCGGCGGGGGAGCGCCGCAGCTGTGGTGGGGCGACAAGGTCGCGCACGACGACCGCTACGCCCGCACCACCGAATTCCTCGACGTGCTGCGCGGGGTGTGGGACGGTACCCCGCTCGACTACGACGGCCTTTTCTTCCGGACCGAGGGCGCCGCGCTGTCGCCCTTGCTGGCGGGGCAGCCGTTCCCCGAGGTGTACTTCTCGGGGTCGTCGGGCGCCGCGGTCGCCGCTGCGGGAGCACACGCCGACCACTACCTGTCGTGGCTCGAGCCGTTCGCGGACCTGCGGGCCAAGTTCGACGGCGTCCGTGAGCACTCCGCGAAGATCGGCCGCACACCGAAGTTCGCGGTCCGCATCGACATCGTCGCCCGGCACACCGAGGAAGCGGCGTGGGCGGAGATCGAGAAGGGCTGGGCCTTCGTCGACCGGGACGCGGCCAACCGCGCCGCGCAGGGCGACTCCGTCGGCGCCGCCCGCATCGCCGGCTGGGTGCCGGAGAACATCACCGGGTACCGCGACCTCGAGGTCCAGCCCAACGTGTGGTGCGGCTTCAGCCTCATCCGCGGCGGGCCCGCGTTCGGCCTCGTCGGCAGCTACGAGCAGGTCGCCGAGCGGCTCGACCAGCTGATCGATCTCGGCGTGGACGCGTTCATCCTCGCCGGCAACCCCCACCTCGAAGAGGCCTATCGCGTGGGCGAGGAGGTGCTGCCGCTGCTGCGTCGCACCACTCCCACCCAGGTCCGCAGTCTTTCCGTCCGATAGGAGCAATTACCGTGACCAGCACCGAAATTCGCATCAGCCCCGCCGTCGAGGCCTTTGTCGACGAGGCCCGCCGCGCCGCCGACACCGCCTTCCGGGTGTTCCGGGAGACCGGCACCGTCTCGGCCAACGGCACCGTCAACTTCGTCGAGCGGGTCCCCGGCGAGGAACTCGCGGTCGCGCTCAACGAGCCCGGACCGTGGACCCAGGACCGCAGCGCCAAGCCGACCCTCGCGACCTTCGACGGCGAGGTCCTCGCCGGTGCCGGACCGGCCGGGTTCGTCACCGGGTACGCCAAGGTGTTCCGCCAGCACCCCGAGATCACGTCGATCGTCCACGTGCACACCCCGTGGCTGGGCGGCTGGGCCCAGACCCACCGCACTCTGCGCATCAAGTACGCGGCCTCGCAGCGCCTGACGCTCTCGCGCGACATCCCGCCGCACATCGACCGCAGCCAGTCGCCCGGCGACTTCATCCTCGACCGCCTGGTCGACGACCCGGATCTGGTGGCGATCTTCGAGGCCAACGGCGGCGTCAACGTCATCGGTCGCGCCGGCCTGCTCGAGCTCGCGAAGTTCGTCGTCCTGCTCGAGGAGGGCGCGCAGTACCAGGCGATCGGCGAACTCGTCGGCGGCACCGTCGACTTCGACAAGACCAACCTCGTGGCGCAGTGGGGTCGCAGCGGCCTGCTCGACGAGGCCCGCCGCCGCGGACTCGTCTGAGCCCGGACCGATCAGGAGCTTTTCATGACGATTCGTGTCGGGTACTTCCCGAACAACAACTCGCTGTTCGTGCTGCGCCACACCGGCCTGCTCGAATCCCGCCTCCCCGATGTCGAGTGGGTGGATCTGCGCGCGCTGCCGGCCGGGCCCGCGGTCGATCCGCGGACGGCACTGCCGACCCTGCACTCGGACTGGCTCTTCGAAGCCGGTGGCTACGACTTCATCGGAACCGGCTTCACCCCGCCCATCACCGCGCTGGGACAGAACCGGGATCTCGTCTACGTCGGCATCTCCGGTCCCCGCGTCGAGAACGGGAGGCTGGTGAGCCTCGCGGACCCCGGTGTTCGTACCGTCGCGGACCTGCGCGGCAAGCGGGTCGGCGTTGCACACGGCTCGTGGCAGACCACGCTCGCCCTGCTCGCCCTCGACCGGGAGGGTTTGAGCTGGTCCGACATCGTGCCGGTCGACGTCGACGTGAACGACGGCGGCGCGGCGTTGCTGCGCGGCGACCTGGACGCGTGGGTGGGTGCATACCCGCGCCTTGCGGAGGTCGAGGCCGCGGCGCGGCTGCACACTCTCGTCGACACCGACGGTCTCTTCAGTCACCCGTCGCTGTGGTTCGTCCGGCGCGAGTTCGCGGAGAACCACCGCCCGGAGCTCGAGGCGATCGTCGCGGCCCTGCAGGAGTCGGATGCGCGGATCGTCGCCGACCCTCGCGAGGCCGCGCGCTTCTTCGTCGATGACGCCGAAAGGCGTGGGGGAACAGCCGATCTGGATCGATGGGAGGAGGCGCTGCGGGGACGCCCCTTCGGGATCCGCCCGGTCACCGAGGACTTCCTCGACGAGCAGCAGCGCGCCGCGGACCTGCTGCACGCCAACGGTCTGCTGCCGCGGCGGGTCACCGTGCGCGACGCGGTCCTGCCGTGGATCGGCAACGTGGTCGCGGGGAGCCGTTCGGATGTCGCGGTCTGAACCGTGCGGATCGAATGCTGCGGATCGAACAGAAGGGGACGAGATCGATGGCTGAGGAGTACGACTACCTGATCGTGGGACTGGGCGTCGCCGGGGCACTGGCGGCGGCCCGGCTCACCGAGGATCCTGACGTGCGCGTCCTCGCGCTCGAGGCCGGCCCGGAGTTCCCGGACGACACGCTGCCGGGAAACGAGGCGGTGCGGGTGCCCGCCCTCGCGCACACCCTGTGGGGAGGCCCCCTGGACTGGAACTTCACGACGGCGCCGCAGGGTGGGCTCGACGGCCGAGCGGTGCCGTGGCCGCGGGGACGCGTCGTCGGTGGGTCGTCCGCGGTCAACGTGCAGGCATGGGTGCGGGGGCACCGAGCCGACTACGACAGCTGGGAAACACACGCGGACGGCTGGAACAACGACGCCGCCCTCGCGGCGTTCCGCGCGATCGAGGACAGTGCTCACGGCGCCGCGCCGTGGCGCGGAGTCGGTGGCCCGCTGCCGATCGAGCGACGCGAACACTCGGAGCCGCGGGCCGAGCTGTTGATCCGGGCCGCCGAGGAGTCCGGTTTCCCGAGGACGGACGTCAACGGGCCGGATCCCGAGGGCGTCGATCTCGGCCACAGCACCACCCGTCGCGCGCGCCGGGTCAGTTTTGCCGATGCCTACCTCGACGAAAAGGTCCGAGCACGAACGAATCTGACCGTGCGTACCGGTGTGCGCGTCGATCGGGTGCTGTTCGACGGCACCCGCGCGGTGGGAGTCGCCGCGACCGTCGGTGCGCAGTCGACGGTGCTGGCCGCCGACACCGTGCTGCTCGCGGCCGGCGCGATCGGCACCCCGCACTTGCTGCTGCTCTCCGGCATCGGTCCCACCGGGGATCTGGCCCGCTGGGGCATCGACGTGGTGGCCGACCTTCCCGGAGTCGGCGCGAACCTGCACGACCACCTGGTCGTCTGGACGGGCGCGTACCTCGCCGACGGTCAGGCGAGCGCTGCCACCGCCGAGACGCACCGGCGTGCCCTCGCGCAGTGGCGCGCTGACGGAACCGGCTCCCTCGCGACCACCGGTTCGATCGGATTCGCCCGCTCCCGCACAGGGCTGGCGGCACCCGACCTCGAGTTCATCCTGACGACCTCGGTGACCGGCTATGCCGGTCGCCGGGTCGACGGCTTCGGAGTGGGATGGGTTCTGCTGCAACCGGACAGCCGTGGATCGATCTCGCTCGCGTCCGCGGATCCCGCGGACGCGCCGCGCATCGATCCCGGCTACCTCACCGACCCCGACGCCGGCGACCTGGCGACGCTGGTGCGCGGGTTCCGGATCGCCCGGCGTCTGGTCGACAGTGATGCATTGCGCGGCACCGTCGGCGAGCCGGTGCATCCCGGGTTCCGCGGCGATGCGACCGACGTCGAGGTGGCGGAGTTCGTGCGGGCACACGCGTCGACGATCTTCCATCCGGTCGGAACCGCGCGGATCGGACGCGACGGTGATCCCGCTGCCGTGCTGACTGGCGACCTGCGGGTACGGGGCGTGGACGGGTTGCGGGTGCTCGACGCGTCCGCGATTCCGACCGTCACCCGCGGACACACGATGGCGCCGACTGCGGTGATCGCGCACCGCGGCATCGATCTCCTGCAGGGAAGAAACACGCGTCGAGAGGAGGCGTTCGCATGAGCGTCGACACCGTCCACGCCCGGCTCGCGCCCGCGACGGTCGAGTTCCTGGGACGGACCCACGGGCACTTCGTCGACGACACGCAGGCAGCGGCGTCCGACGGAGGCACCCGGGCCGTCGTCGACCCGGCCACCGAACAGGAAATCGCCCGCGTCGCCGAGGGCACCGGCGCCGACGTCGAGAACGCGGTCGCCGCCGCGGCGGCGGCACATCGCGACGACCGGTGGCGGGGCCTGGCACCCGCCCGGCGCGCTGCGGTGTTGCGACGCTGGAGTGACCTCGTCGCCGCGGACTCGCAGGTGCTGGCGGAACTCGAGACGCTGGAAAACGGTGCGCCGCTGGCGCTGACGCGTGGCTGGGCGCACGGATCCTCGGCAATCCTCGCCGAATTTGCGGGATGGCCGGAGCGGATCGCGGGACGAGTCAACCCCGGACAGTCCGACGTGTTGTCCTACAGCGTGCGGCAACCCGTGGGGGTGGTCGCCGCGATCACGCCCTGGAACGTGCCGCTGATCATGGCGGTCAACAAGCTGGCACCCGCCCTCGCGGCCGGCAACACCGTCGTCCTCAAGCCCGCCGAGGACACCCCGCTCACCGCGCTTCGGCTGGCGGAACTCGGCCGCGAGGCCGGGCTGCCCGCCGGGGCGCTGGGTGTGGTCACCGGCAGCGGGCCGGGTGTCGGTGTCCCCCTGGTCGAGCATCCTCTGGTGAACAAGGTGAGCTTCACCGGGTCCACCGGCGTCGGCAAGGAGATCCTGGCCCGCGCCGCGACATCCGTGAAGCGGGTCTCGCTGGAACTCGGCGGGAAGTCACCCAACATCGTGTTCGCTGACGCCGACCTGGACGCTGCGGCGCTCGCCGCCCAGCGAGCCGTCTGGACGAACTCCGGTCAGATCTGCTTCGCGGGCACCCGGCTGCTCGTGGAACGGACGGTGCACGACCGGGTGGTCGACGCCGTCGTCGACGGGTCGCGGAACCTGGTGATCGGCAACGGATTCGTCGACGGCGTCGACCTCGGGCCGCTCATCTCGGCCCGTCAGCGGAACCGGGTCGCCGACTACCTGGCCCTGGCGCGAACCGCGGGCGCCGGTTTCGCTCTCGACGGCGGTGTCGTCGACGGCCCCGGGTACTTCGTGCGCCCCACGGTGCTGACCGGTGTCGACAACTCCTCGCGCGTGGCGCAGGACGAGATCTTCGGGCCCGTCCTCACCGTGATCCCGTTCGACACCGAAGACGAGGCTATCGCGTTGGCCAACGACACCGTCTACGGCCTGGCCGCCTCGATCTGGACCGACAACCTCGCGAGGGCACACCGCGTGGCGGCCCGACTGGACGCCGGCTCGGTCTGGGTCAACCGATTCGGGCCCGGCGGCGCCGTCGCGGCGAGTGGCGGATTCAAGCAGTCCGGGCTCGGTCGCGACGGCGGCGACGAGTGGCTCCACTCCTACACCGAACTCAAATCCGTCACCGTGCAGATACCCACCTGAACGGCCACCCCACCCCACCACGTTCGACCCCCCAACCGCGCCCGCACCGGGCGCGGAGCAGAAAGGCACCTCCCCACATGCGTGCGCGTTCCCTCCTCCGACGCCCCGTGGCGGCTCTGGCCGCCGTCCTCGCCGCGACGACGATCGCCGCCTGCGGCAACTCCGGTTCCTCCGACACGGCCGGTGGCGCGGCCGCCAAACCGGAGACGGCCGGCGTCGACATGTCCGGCGTCACACTCAACGTCGGCGAGATCGGCGGCTTCACCCGGCAGTACTTCGAGGCGTCCGGTGCCCTCGACGGCATCCCGTACACGGTGGAATGGAAGAAGATCGGCGGCGGCGCCCCGATGTTCCAGGCCCTCGGATCCGACGCGGTCAACGTGTCCGTGCAGGGCGTCGACCCCGCCCTGTTCTCGGCGGCCGCGGGTGCGGTGCCGTTCAAGATCGTCGGGATCGCGGGCAAGAACCCCACCGACCATCCCGAGAACCACGGCACCTTCTGGCTGGCCACCCGGCCCGGACTCGACATCACCTCGCCCGCCGACCTCGTCGGCAAGCGGATCGCGGTCTCACCGGCGAAGGCCTCGTCACCGCACTACTTCCTGGCCAAGACGTTGAAGGACAGCGGAATCGGTATCGACGAGGTCGATCCGGTGTTCCTCGACAGTGCGGCGGGGCTGGGTGCACTGCTCAGCGGACAGGTCGACGCGTGGGCAGGCGGCGGCGCGAGCTTCACGCGGGTGCAGGAGGCCGGCGGCAAGGTGATCGCGTGGTCGTCCGAGCACACCGACAACTTCCTGGTGACCACCGCCAACAACAAGTCCCTCGGTGATCCGAAGCTCAACGCGGCCATCGCGGACTTCCAGTCGAGGCTCATCCGCAATCAGGTGTGGACCAACACCGACAAGGACGCCTACGCGAAGGTCCAGGCCGAGGTCACCAAGCTGCCCGCGGCGACCGCGCTCGCAGCGGTACAGGCCGAACTGCCACTCGAGTACTTCCCGCTGACCGCCGACGTGGTGCAGCGGCTGCAGGCCGAGGCCGACCTCACGCGCGAGTTCGGTCTCACCGACGCCCAGGTCACGATCTCCGACATCGTCGACGATCGCTACGACGACGTCGTCGAGGCGGCCCGGCAGTGAGCGAGGCGACCAGCGAGATCGGCGCCCCACGGCTGTCGATCTCGGTCACCCCCACTCCGCCGGTGGTGCCACAGTGGTTGCGCCGCAGCATCGTTCCCGTGGTGCTGCTCGCACTGTGGGAGCTCGCCGCACGGACCGGGCTGATCGACACGCGCCTGCTCGCGGCACCCTCCAGCGTCGTCACGACCGCTGGTGAGTTGCTCGCCAGCGGCGATCTGCAGTCCAACCTGGCCACCTCCGTCGCGCGGGCGCTGGTCGGGCTGACGATCGGCACGGTGTTCGGCGTCGGCGCCGCGCTGCTGTCCGGCCTGTGGCGCACCGGGGAGGACCTGCTCGACACCACACTGCAGATGCTGCGGCCGCTGCCCGCACTGGCCCTGATTCCCCTGTTCATCCTGTGGTTCGGCGTCGACGAGGCTCCCAAGCTGATCCTCATCGCCTACGCCACGTTCTTTCCCGTGTACCTCAACACGTTCAAGGGGATTCGCTCGATCGATGCGAAGCTGGTCGAGGCCGCCGCGGTCCTCGGCCTCAACCGGTGGGAACTGATCCGTCAGGTCGTCACGCCGTCGGCGTTGCCGTCCTTCTTCACGGGCTTCCGGTTCTCGCTGAGCGTGTCCTGGCTGGTGCTGGTCGTCACCGAGCAGCTCAACGCGCGTTCCGGGCTGGGCTTCATGATGACCGAGGCGCAGCAGTACTTCCGCAACGACATCATCGTGCTGGGCCTGGTGATCTACGGATTCCTCGGACTGGCATCCGACCAGCTGGTGAGCCTGATCGAAAGGAGGGTGTTGCGATGGCAGCGGACGTTCGCGGGAGCGTGAGCGCGAAGACGGCCCCGGAGTCGAGGGCCGACGGCCCGGCGGTGCGGGTGCGCGGGTTGCGCAAGAGCTTCGGGGAGCGTGCGGTGCTCGGCGGCGTCGATCTCGAGATCCGGCCCGACGAGATCGTGGCGCTGCTGGGGCGCAGCGGGGGCGGCAAGTCGACGCTGCTGCGCGTCCTCGCGGGCCTCGACACCGACTACACGGGGGAGGTCGCCGTGCCGGCCGCCCGCTCGGTGGTGTTCCAGGAGCCGCGCCTGTTTCCCTGGAAGTCGGTGTGGCGCAATGTCGTCACCGGTCTCGGCCGGCGGCCCGATCGGGCGCTGGCGATGACGGCGCTGGAGGAGGTGGGCCTGACCGGCCGCGCCGATGCGTGGCCCGCGACCCTCTCCGGTGGGGAGGCGCAGCGCGTGGCGCTGGCGCGAGCGCTGGTGCGTGAGCCGCGCCTGGTGCTTCTCGACGAGCCGTTCGGTGCGTTGGATGCCCTGACCCGGATCCGCATGCACGAGTTCCTGGCGAAACTGTGCCTGCTGCACCGGCCCGCGGTACTGCTGGTCACCCATGATGTCGACGAGGCGCTGGCCCTCGCCGATCGGGTCCTGGTCCTCGGTGACGGCGCGATCGCCGTCGATCACGTCGTGGATGTGCCGCGACCCCGGCGTCGGTCCGACCCCGATCTGATCGCACTGCGAGCGGTGCTGCTCGACGCACTCGGAGTGGACTCCGAACACCAGCTGTGACCGGCGCTCGAGAGTGCTCAGTGCCCGCCCGGCTCGATGCCGAGTCGCTCGCACGCCGCGTGGTACAGCGCGACGACCTCGGTGCGGATCGACGCCCGGTCGGTGACCGTTCCGAGCCACGGCACCCGTACGGCACGCTCGGTGCCGCCGACCGTCGCCGTCCACTCGCCGGCTTCGGTGTCGAGTCCGGTCATGTGGGCCGCGGTGGCGTCGGGTTCGGCGAATGCACGGACAATCGCGAGATTGTCGGCGGAGTGGTCGCCGTTCATGTGGCCGGTGACCGCGGCGATGACCGCGTCGTCGAAGTCGCTCATCCCGACAGGGTACGGTGCGCCGCGCACCTCGTGAGGGGAGCGGGAGTGGCCTCGTCCGCCTAGCCTCGATGCCATGACGCGTCCCGATATCGCGGTGGACTACACCGTCCTGGACTGTCCGGCCCCGGTGGTGCTCGCCGAGTTCTATCGCGACGTCCTCGGGTGGGAGATCACGCTGTCCGACGACGACTGGGCGGTCCTGCAGGGGCCGGGCGGCTTCCGCCTGGCGTTTCAGCTCGCCCCCGACTTCACTCCGATCTCGTGGCCTGCGGAGGGTGTGAAGATGCACCTCGACTTCGTGGTCGACGACATGGATGCCTCGGAGCGGTGGGTCGTCGGGCTGGGTGCGCACCTGGTCGAGGGCGGCGAGGACCATCCGACCTTCCGGGTCTTCCGGGATCCCGTCGGGCACCACTTCTGTCTCTGTGCCCGCAACTGAGCGATCGCTAGTACGGATGCATCGTTAGCATGGCGTCCGATAGTGGTGCGCATGGGCGCGCCCGGTGTACCCGGATCCGAAGAGGCGGTTGTTCTATGAAGAAGTACGTCCCCACCTGGCACGACGACGAGGTTCGTGCCCTGTCCGAGCTCGCGGGCGGATTCTTCGAACGTGAGATCGTCGCGCACAACGAGAAGTGGGACGCGCAGCACCGCATCGACCGCGAGGTGTGGTTCGAGGCCGGCAAACTCGGCCTGCTGTGCTGCTCGATTCCGGAGGAGTACGGCGGCGGTGGCGGTACCTTCGCCCACGACCTCGCCGTGTTCGAGGCCCAAGGCTATGCGGGCGACCTGTCGTTCGGCATCTCCGTGCACAGCGGCATCGTGCCGCACTACATCCTCGCGTATGGCACCGAGGAGCAGAAGCGGGCGTGGCTGCCCGGTATGGCGACCGGCGAGATCCTCGGCGCGATCGGCATGAGCGAACCCGGAGCCGGCTCGGACCTCAAGGCGATCAAGACCACGGCGATCCGGGACGGCGACGAGTACGTGGTCAACGGGTCGAAGACGTTCATCACCAACGGCTCGTCCGCCGACGTCATCGTGATGGCGGTCAAGACCGACCCGAAGGCAGGCGCCAGGGGCGTCTCGATGCTCATCGTCGACCTGCGCGAGACGCCCGGGTTCGCGGTCGGGCGGGTACTCGACAAGGTCGGTCAGCTCGGCGCGGACACCTCCGAACTGTCGTTCACCGACGTGCGGGTGCCGGTGACGAACCTGCTCGGCGAGCGCGAGGGGCAGGGCTTCGGTCAGCTGATGACGCAGCTGGTGCAGGAGCGGCTGATCATCGCCGCGCAGGCCGTCGGCGCCACCCGCCGCGCCGTGGATGACACCGTCGCCTACACCAAGCAGCGGGAGGCGTTCGGGCACAGCCTGTTCGAGCTCCAGAACACCGCGTTCGAACTCGCCGAGTGTCAGACCATCGCGCGTACCTGTGAGACGTTCCTCGACCACTGCATCCGGCAGCACCTGGCCGGCGAGCTCGACGCTGCCGAGGCCGCGATGGCCAAGTACTGGCTGACGGACAAGCAGTGCGAGGTGATCGACCGCTGCGTCCAGCTGCACGGCGGATACGGCTACATGCGTGAGTATCTGGTCGCGCGGATGTACCAGGACGCGCGCGTCCAACGGATCTACGGCGGCGCCAACGAGATCATGAAGGGCATCATCGCCAAGGCGCTGTAGTCCCCGCCGGTGGTGGTCCTCCGTGCCACTGGCAGCATCGAGGTCATGAGCGATGTGAAGTACGCGGAGGACCTGACCGTCGGCGAGGTGATCGACCTCGGGTCGCACACCGTCACCGAGACCGAGCTGGTCGACTTCGCGACCGCGTGGGATCCGCAGGATTTCCACGTCGACAAGGACGTCGCGGAGCGGGGCTACTTCGGCGGGCTGATCGCGAGCGGGATCCACTCCATCGCGGTGCTGCAGCGGCTGTCGGTGGACGGTGCGTACCGGCACCTGAGCGTGATCGGTGGCCGGGGACTCAAGGACGTGCGGTTCTGGCGTCCGGTGCGTCCCGGTGACGCACTCACCGCGACGATGCGGATCGACGACGTCGTGCTCGACGACCGTGGCCGGGGACTGGTGACCTCGACCGGGCAGCTGCGGGACCGCGACGGGAACCGGGTGCTCGACGCGGTCACCGAGGCGTACGTGCGACGTCGACCCGCCGGCGACCGAACCTCGGTGTGAACGGACCGTTCGGGACGCATGAGGTCCCGAACGATCCGTTCACGTGGGCTCGGCTCAGGCCGTCGCGACCGCGAGGTCGATCCCGCTGCCGCGCCGAATCGTGTTGTAGATCGGACAGGTTGCGACGAACCGCTCCGCGAGGCTGTCCGCCGCGGCCCGATCCGCCCCCTGCACGGTGATCGTGATCCGGGTGAAGTCATAGCGCGTCGGATCCACGCTGCCGCGGGCGTGTTCGGCGTCGACTGTGATCCCGGTGACCGGCAGTCCGAGCTCCCGCGCGTTGGCCTCGAAGTTGGCCATCGCGCAGGACACGAGCGCGGACAGCAGGAGCTCGCCGGCCTGGATCGACTCGCCCGGACCGAGGCGCGAGTCGGTGACCAGATGGTTGGTCCGGGCGTCGACCACGAACCGCCCGGGCACACCCGAGATGGTGTGCCCGGAGACCCGGGCGACGTTCGGCGGCGTGATGGTGGTGCTGCTCATCCGGTGATGCTCGCGGACTTGGGGATCCGGTTCTCCCACTCGCCGGCGGCCGCCCGGTCGAGGCCGAGGTTCTCGCGCAGCGTTGCGCCCTCGTACTCGGTGCGGAACAGGCCCCTCTTCTGCAGTTCGGGGACGACCTGGCGGGTGAAGTCCTCGAACCCGCCGGGCTGGTAGGGGGCCTGCACCATGAAGCCGTCGCACGCGCCCTCGGTGAACCACTGCTCGAGGCCGTCGGCGACTTCGGTTGCGGTGCCGATGAATCCGCCCTCGACGCGGCCGCCGTACTGCTTGCCGAGCTCGCGCAGGGTCAGCCCCTCGCGTTCGGTGATCTCGCGGACCTCGTGGTAGTGGCCCTCGACGCCGGGGACCTCGACGTCGGGCAGGCGTTCGTCGAGCGGGAACGTCGAGAGGTCGACGTCCAGGTGGTAGGCGAGGGTGGACAGGCCGCCGAGGGGTGGCACCAGCTCGTACAGCTCCGCGAACGTCTGCTGTGCGATGGCGTTGGTGGCGCCGATGACCGGGGCGATGGACGGCAGGATCTTCACCTGGCGCGGGTCGCGGCCGTGCGCGGCGGCGCGTTCCTTGATCTCCCGGTAGAACGCCTGTGCGGATTCGAGCGAGGCGTGGCTGCAGAAGATCACGTCGGACCAGCGGGCTGCGAAGTCCTTGCCCTTGGCGGAGGCGCCGGCCTGGATGACCACCGGGTAGCCCTGCGGAGGCCGGGGCACGTTCAGCGGACCCTGCACCGTGAACCACTCGCCCTTGTGGTCGATCGCGTGCACCTTGGCGGGGTCGGCGAACAGCGGCGCCTCGGTGTCGAGCACCAGGGCGTCGTCCTCCCAGCTGTCCCACAGCTTCGCGGCGACCTCGAGGAACTCGTCCGCGCGTTCGTATCGCTTGTCGCGGGGGAACTGTTCGTCGCGGTTGAAGTTGCGGGCCTCGGACTCCTGGAAGGAGGTGACCACGTTCCACGCCGCGCGTCCCGCGGTGAGGTGGTCGAGGCTGGCGAGCGAGCGGGCGACGGTGAACGGCTGTGCATACGTGGTGGACACGGTGGCGGCCAGGCCGAGGTGTTCGGTGACGGCGCCCATCGACGAGAGCACGTGCAGCGGGTCGAGTCGCATCGACCCGAGCGCGCCGTTGCGCAGCTGCGTGTCGGTGCTCGATCCGAATCGGTCGGGGACGGACAGGATGTCGGCGAAGAACGCGAGGTCGAACCGGCCGTCCTCGAGGGTGCGCGCGATGTTCTGGTAGTAGTCCGCGGACAGCCAACCCGGAACGGAGGCGGGGTAGCGCCAGCCACCGGGACGTCCGGGGCCTGCGGTGATGAACGCGGCGAGATGCATCTGGGAGTCGGACATGAGGGTGCTGATACCTACTTCGAGAGTTCCTGGTCGATGGCGGACTTGATCGAGTCGAACCGCGGGTCCTGCAGCCACGAGGTGACGTCGACCTGGTCGGGGTAGATGCCGAGGCGGTGGAAGTTGTCCGCGAGGTCCTGAGTCCCCGTGATCGCGTCCGCGCCGACCGAGGTGAACTGTCCCGCACCGGAATAGGAGAGCCGGCCGGTCTTGACGAGATCGAGGTACACCTGGGCTTCGAGCTCGCTGCCCGCGAAGCCGCCGAGCCGGGTGAACTCGGCGACCGCGGCCTCCGGGTTCGCCTCGATCCAACGCTGCGCGTCGCGCACGTTGCGGACCAGCGTCGCCGCCGCCTGCGGGTGATTGTCGGCGAAAGACTCGCTGGCGACGAAGAAGGCGTAGTCGTAGGTCTTCACGTCGGGCAGGGTCGCGGCGTTGTGCTTGCGCTTGGCCAGCTCGGCGGTCGGCTGCCAGGTGATCCAGGCGTCCACCTTGCCCTGCGCGAACGCGGCCTCGGCGTCCGCGGCGGTGAGGTTGACGTACTCGATGTCGTCCATCGTCAGGCCCGCCGACTCCAGGTACTTGACGAGGCTGTAGGTGCCGGTGGTGCCGCGGTGGTCGGCGACCCTGCGGCCCTTGAGATCCGCGGCCGACCGGATGGTCGAGCCCTGCGGGACGAGGACCTCCACTTCGTCGCTCGGCAGTGGGTACGCCACCAGCGGCACGATCGGCACCCCGCCGCCGATCGCGTAGATCACGGCGGTCGCGGTGGCGAACGAGAAGTCGACGCTGCCGGACTTGATCGCCTCCATGACGGGCAGTGACGCCGGGAAGCCGGACGGCCACTGCACGGGCACCCCGCCGAGGTCGGCGCTGAGGTCGAATCCGCCGAGTCCGTTGCGCAGTACCGCGCCGGGCTCGGTGTTGCCGTCGCCGATCAGCGCGTACCGGACCTCGGTGAGGGGTCCGCCCTCGGACGCGGCGGCGTCGGTGCCGCAACCCGCCAGCGAGAGGGCCGTCAGCCCGAGCAGTCCGGCGCCGGTGGCCTTGAGGAAGCCGCGCCGGTTCAGGGCGGGGGTGGTCAGGGGGGACATGTGGGAACGAACCTTCCTTCGGTGTGTCAGGAGTGCAGGGCGCGGTCGGCGTCGAGGAGCCCGTCGAGGAACTCCTCCTTCCATCCGGCGAGCCGGGCGTCGCCGCGATGGCGGGGGCGGGCCTGGTCGATCCGCAGGTCCCGGGTGATGCCGCGCTCGGTCAGCAGCAGGACGCGGTCGGACAGGACGAGCGCCTCTTCCACGTCGTGGGTGACGAGCAGGACCGTCCGGGGGTGCTCGGCGAGAACGCGTTCGAGCAGCTGCTGCATGGTGACCCGGGTGATCGCGTCGAGCGCACCGAACGGCTCGTCCAGGAGCAGCACGTCGGGCTGGTGCAGCAGGGCCCGCGCGAGGGCGACACGCTGGCGTTGTCCGCCGGAAAGCTCGGAGGGCCAGTCGTTCTCGCGTCCGGCCAGGCCGACCTCGCCGAGTAGCGCTGCGGCCTCGTTGCGGCGCCCCCGGGTGCCCAGTTGCACGTTGTCGAGGACGCTGCGCCACGGCAGCAGGCGGTCCTCCTGGAACATCATGCGGGAGACGACGGGCCGGTCGACGGTGGGCTCGACCCGGCCCTCGGTGGGCTCCTCCAGTTCGGCGAGGATGCGGAGCAGGGTGGACTTGCCGACGCCGCTCGGGCCGAGGAACGTGACGAACTCGCCTGGCGCGATCGACAGGTCGATGCGGTCGAGGACCTTCTTGTCGCGGTAGCTGTGCCCGACACCGAGCAGGTCCAGGCCGACGAGGGCGTCCTCGGGCGCGGCGCGTCGGTGCTCGTTGCCGCCCATCAGCGATCTCCCTTCTGGTAGTTCGGGTTCCACCGCAGAACCCGGGCCTCGACGAACCGGATGAGCTGATCCGCGAGCAGGCCGGCGAGCGCGTAGAGCACGATCGCGAGGACGATGCGGTCGTTGCGGAGCAGGTCGCGGCCGTTCTGTGCGAGATAGCCGATGCCCTCGCTGGTGGCGATGGTCTCGGCGACGACGAGGGTCAGCCAGGCGACACCGAGGGCGTAGCGGATGCCGGTCAGGATCATCGGCATCGCGCCGGGCACGATGATCTGCCGGATCAGGGCGCCGCGTCCGAGTCCGTAGGACCGGCCGAGTTGCACGAGCTTCGGGTCGACGGTGCGGATGCCTGCGACGGTGTTCAGGTACACGGGGAAGATGACGCCGAGGGTCACGAGCACGACCTTCGGCACCTCACCGATGCCGAACGCCGCGATGAGCAGCGGCACGAGCGCGAGATGCGGCAGCGCGCGCAGCATCTGCAGCGTCCGGTCGACGAGGCCTTCCGCGATCCGGGAGAGCCCGACGGCGAACCCGAGGGCCAGCCCGATCGCGGCGCCGATGACGAAGCCGAGGACGATCCGGCGGACGCTCACCAGCAGGTGGGTCTGCAGTTCTCCGGTGCTCCACAGGTTCGCGGCGGTGTCGAGGACCTTGCTCGGCGGCGGCAGGATCGCCGCGGAGATCACACCCGTCGACGAGGCCCACTGCCAGCCGAGCAGGACCAGCACCGGCACCACCCAGGGGAGCAGCGCGCGGCCGCTCGGTCGGGGGCGCAGGCGTTGGCGCCGTGGGGGAGTTGTCGATTCCGGCGCCTGAACCGGCGCGAGGGTCGTGTCGGTCATGGCCGGACCGTGGTGGGTGCTGGGGTGTGCATCGTTCTCCTCGCAGTGTGTTGCGGAGAGCACGATAAATACGAGTGCACGCATGTGACGACATATGTATACACATGGATTCAAACTATTTACTTGTGTTCACGACCCTGGTAAGCGTTGCCCCGTTCGGTTTCAGTCGTCACGGGAATGGGGAGGGTCGGTGCGGAACGTGGTGTCGCCGTACACGCAACTGCGCGAACGGATCACGGGCGGGCACTGCCCACCGGGTTCGATGCTGGTACCCGCCACGGTGGGCGTCGAGCTGGGACTGTCGCGCACCCCTGTCCGCGAGGCGCTGCACCGCCTGGAGAACGAGGGGTTGGTCACGAAGGTGACCCGCGGCTACATGGTGCGCGAACGCAGCGAGGAGGAGGTCCTCGAGATCTGCGACGCGCGCATCGCGCTCGAGTCCGCGGTGGCGCACTCGGCCGCCGGCCGGCGGTCCGACATCGACGTGGCGCGATTGAGCAGGTTGCTCGAGAGCGCCGTGGCGGCACCGGATCCCGCGTTGGCGCTACGGCTGCACAACGAATGGCACGCGGCGCTGCGCATCGCCGCCCACAACACGACCATCGCCGAGCTGATGGACCGGCTCGACGCCCAACTCGCCGTCTACGACGCGGAGGAGTCGAAGGCGCCGTCGAACCTGACCCAGATCGAAGCCGAGCATCGCGAGATCCATGCCGCCGTCGTCGCAGGGGACGGGGAGCGGGCCCGCACCCTGATGATCGCGCACCAGGAACGCACCCGCGACATCCGGATCGCGGCGATGGCGTCGCGCTAGCTCCGCCGACCGCACGCTATCCTTGCCCGGCGCGTCGGGGGACGCGGGGGACGATCCGGGGGGATTGCAGGTGGGGGAGCACGACGACGGCCGTACGGTGCTGCGCGCGGAGATCGAGGCATTCCGGCAGGGGTTCGGCCAGCCGGATCTGCTGACGGCCGCGCTACGCGCCGCGGTGGTGTTGCTTCCCGTCACCGACGACGACCGCATCCTGATCAGCACGGTTCGTGGCGTCGACTGGGTCTGCGCGTTCACCGACGAGGCGGAGTACACGGCGTATCTCCACGCCCGGCGGGAGGCGGCGTCGGTGCGGTACCGGGCGCTGTTCGGCCGCCGACTCCTCGACGAGATCGTCCCGGCGCTGCCGCGCCCGACCGGTGTCGTGATCGACGCCGCCGGCGCGGCGCCGATGGCGTTCCCACCGGATCTCGAGCGGGTGGCGTCGTGAGCGAACTCGCGGTCGACCCGCAGGTCCTCGTCCAGGCGGCCGAGGGCATCAACGCGATCACCGGTTCCCTCGCCGACCTCGGTATCGGCGAGATCGCCTCGATGGGCCGCGGCTTCTCTCTGCTGTCGCTGTCGCCGCTGGAAGCGGGCGCGCACGACGTGCAGGCCGCGTTCGAGGAGTTCGTCGAGCGCTGGTCGTGGGGTGTGCGGCATCTGGTGCAGGCCGCCAACTCGATCGCGCAGACCCTGGACCTGAACGCCGGCCGCTACCACGACATGGAGCAGACCACCGAGACCATGTTCAAGACGGTGTGGACCGACATCGCAGGTAACCCACACCTCAGCAGCGAGGAGATCGCCGACCGCGACTGGGGCGAAACCCTCGCGGACAATCCGGTCAACAATGTCCTGCACCCCGAGTACAGCGTCGGGTCGTTCACCGATGCCCACCGGGAGATACGGGCAAACGGGGCCACGGCCGTATCTGCCGTGACCGGAGCGGATGCGGGTCCCGGATCCGGGCGCCCGCAATGAGCTGGCTCAGCGACACCTGGGAGGCGGCGAAGGGAACGATCGATGACGCCGGTGACTTCCTCACCGACACCGCGGAATCCGGTACCGAAACCCTCGGCCAGGCGGTCGACTCCGGACTGGACAGAGCCGCGCGGTTCGCCCGCGACCTGGGTGCGGACACGATTGCGGACACCCTGACAGGACTCGGTGACCGCGTCGCCGACATCACCGGTGGGGCGGTCGACGAACTCGAACTCGGCCAGACCGACGACCCCCGAGAACTCGTCCGCGGCGATCCGGCCGCGATCGGCGAGGCCGTCTCGACGCTGGCCGAGATGGCCTCCGGCATCGCACTGACGGGCGACTCCCTCGCCGCGATCGACACCGCCGGGTGGACGGGGAGCGCCGCGGATGCGTTCGACTCGGTGTACGACCGGCAGCCGGGACTCTGGCGCGCGGCATCCGACGCCATGACGACGGCAGGGAACTGCCTCACCTCGTGGGGGCACGCCGTCGCGGCGGCACAGGCGCGCGCCGCGGATGCCGTGGTGCTGTGGCGAGAGGCCGAGTTGGCTCGGGCCGCGAGTGCAACAGCGGGTCGCGAGGTCACCGACACGTGGAGCGAGGCGAAGGACGCGGCCACCGAGATCCTTCGCGGCGCCCGCGCCGAACGTGACGGCGCCGCCGGCCGGATCGCCTCCCAGTTGGCGGCGGCCACCGAGTCCGCGCCGACCGAACCTCCCTTCACCGAACGCCTTTTCGCGGATGTCATGGACCTGCAGGGCGCGGCGCAGATGGCGGAGGCGAACTTCGTCTCCGGACTGGTCACTTCGTTCTCCGGCATCGTGGGGTTCGTCCGCCAGGTCAACCCGACCGACCCCTACAACCTCAGTCACCCCGCGGAGTACGCGGAGTCCATGTCGGCGTTGGTGGCCGGCCTGTTCGTCGCCGCCTCGGATCCGGGCGCCATCGTCGAGGGAATGCTGACAGACTTCCGCGAGAACCCGTTCGAGGTGCTCGGCGGCCTCACCGGCGACGCGGTTCTCACCGTGGCGACCGGTGGTGTCGGGGGTGCGGGCGTCGCCGCCGTGCGCGGGGCGGAGCGGGTCGCGGCCGTCACCGACGGGATCGCCGATGCGGCGCGGCTCGCGGAGCACGTCCCGGAGGTACATCGGCCCGGAGTGATTCCGGACGCAGCGCGACCGGAGATCCCGGAAGCCCATGCTGCACCCCGGACCGAGCCCGCGGACATGCACTCGACAGCGGACACCGATCCAGCGGCGTCACCGCGTGCAGACAGCGGCGACCCGAACCCGCCCGCCGACCGAGAACAGGTCCCGGCCTCCGACTCGACACGTCACGGGTCCGCCGAGTCCACCTCCGATGGGGCAGGCCAACCGGACCACGACACGGAACCGGCCACCCGCCAACCGGATTCGGGCGGCGCGGGTGCGCCCGAGGTGGGCGGTGACGCTGCACCCACACCCCACGAGCTCGCGGACGCGGACAGTGGTGCGTACCAGGCGGCGGCGGACAACGGGGTCGAAGCCGACCGCACGGGACATCAGAACACCGAGGGCGGCGACCCGGTCGATGTGGCGACGGGAGAATTCCTGCTCCCGGAAACCGATCTCGCGCTCCCCGGTGTGCTTCCCCTCGTCCTGGGACGTCGGCACCGGTCGAACCATCGATTCGGCCGATGGTTCGGGCCGAGCTGGTCCGCGACCCTCGACCTGCGCGTGGTGGTCGAGGAATACGGCGTCACGTTCCTCGCCGAGGACGGCGTGATGCTCACCTACCCGCACCCCGAGGTCGACGCCGAGGTGCTGCCGACGTCCGGGCAGCGCTGGCCGCTCACCCGCACCGAGACCGGCGGCTACCGGATCCACGACCCGGACCGCCGCATCACCTGGCACTTCGCGCCGAATCCCGAACTGGGCGGGGTGGATGCCGCACTCGGCAACCTGGCGATCAGTGCGATCACCGACCGGCATCGCAACCGCATCCTGTTCCGGTACGACGCGGACGGGGCGCCGCGGGAGATCTCGCATTCCGGTGGCTACCGGGTGCTCGTCTCCGCTGTGGCGGGCCGAGTGACGTCGCTGTCCGTCGTGGACGGCGACGAGACGGTGCGAGTGCGCCGGTTCGGCTACACGGGCGGCAACCTCACCTCGGTGACGACCGGGGAAGGGGGCGTCACCCGATACGAGTACGACGCGGCCGGCCGGATGCTGGCGTGGGTCGACGACAGTGGCACCCGCATGGACAACACCTACGACGAGGACGGCCGCGTCGTGCTCCAGCGGGGCACCGCGGGAATCATGAACTGCCGCTTCGAGTACACCGACCTGCCGAGCGGGCGGGTCACCGTCGTCACCGACTCCACCGGGGCGGCCACCACCCACGGTTTCGACGCCGATCTGCGGTTGCGCGACCTGATCGGTCCTGTCGGCGGGCACACCCACACGGATTACAACAGTCGGCGCGAGCCGCTGCGCGTCCGCACCCCGGACGGCGCCACCACGGGATACGCGTACACGCCAGACGGGGACGTCGCCCGCATCACCCGGCCCGACGGCGCGGTCGTCACCGTCCAGTACTCCGCACCGAAACAGCCGGCGGCCGTGCATCATCCGGACGGCGCCACCACCCGGCAGCAGTGGGACGAACACGGCAGACTCGTCGCGGTCGTCGACCCGTCCGGTGCCAGAACCTCGTACGGTCACCACAGCACCGGTGCGATCGCCCGCGTCACCGATCCGACCGGCGCCACCACCCTCGTCGAGTGCGACGCCGCCGGATTGCCGGTCGGGGACATTGACCCGACCGGCGCGGTCACCAGGATCGACCGGGACGGATTCGGCCGCCCCGTCCGCGTCGTCGACTCGACCGGCGCCACCACCGTCCAGACCTGGTCCCCGAGCGGGCACCTGCTCAGCCGCACCGACCCCGACGGCGCCACGGAAACCTGGTCGTACGACGGGGAAGGCAACCTGCTCGCCTACACGGACGCGGTCGGCGGCATCACTCGGTACGAGTACGGGCCGTTCGATCTACTCGCCGCGCGCACAGAGCCGGACGGCACGGCCACCCGGTACGAGTGGGACACCGAGCGCAGGCTCACCGCCGTCACCAACCCGCTCGGCGATACCTGGACCTACCGGTACGACCCGGCCGGGCGCCTGATCTCCGAGACCGACTTCACCGGAGCCACGACCACCTACACCCGGGACCCGATGGGCCGGCCCGCGACGGTGACCGCCGCGACCGGCGTCACCCGCACCCACACGTACGACCTGATCGGCCGGCTCACCGACGTGCGCGCCGACACCGGCGAGCGTCGCCGCTTCGTCCACGATCTCGCCGGACGGGTCACGCTCGCGGAGTCGCTCGCCGCCGACGGTGCCGCGCACACCGTCGAATTCGACTACACGTCACACGGTCTGGCGGTGAGCGAGACGGTGGACGGACGCCGCGCGGCCTTCGAGCATGACCTGGCCGGTCGGCGGACCCGGCGGATGAGCGCGACCGGCGGCGAGACGACGTGGCGATGGGATTCGGCGGGACGACTGTCGGCGCTGACCGTCGACGGGCGTGGGGTCGAGTTCACCCACGACGCACGCGGCGCCGCTACCGGGTGGCGGATCGGTGAGATCGCGGTCGCGCAGACCCACACCGCGTCCGGTCGGCTCGCCCGACGCTCCGTCACCGCGCACCCCGCGTCCGCGCTCAACCTGGGACTCGGAGGCGGGTCGGGTGCTGCCCCGGCGATGCTGCGGGAGGACACCTACGACTACCGGCCGGACGGCTACCTGGTCCGGCACCTGGCACTGGCGGGCGATGCGCGTCTGCAGACCGAATACACACTGGACCCCGCCGGGCGGATCACCGAACTGACGCGCGGCGCGCAGCCGAGCGAGCGGTACGGATACGACGGACTGGGGAACCTCACCAGGGCGGGCGACGATCGACGCGAGTACCGCCGAAACCTCATCGTCCGGGACGGGCGCAGCCGCTACCACCACGATGCGGCGGGGCGGCTGGTGCGCAAGACGGTGACGAGGCTGTCCCGCAAACCCGATGTCTGGCAGTACCGGTACGACGCGTTCGACCAACTCGTCGAGGTGGTCACCCCGGACGGGCGGCGCTGGCGGTACACCTACGACGCGTACGGCCGCCGCACCACCAAGTCGCGGGTGGCGGACGACGGGACGGTGGTCGAGCGGACCCGGTTCGTCTGGGACGGAAGCCAACTCGTCGAACAGGACGTCGCGGGTGAGGTGACGCGATGGACCTATCGGCCGGGTGGGTTCGCACCCATGACACAGTCGCGGGTCGATGCCGAGTTCTTCGCGATCGTCACCGACCTCGTCGGCTCGCCGGTGGAGCTGGTCGACCCCGGCGCGGGCGAGGTCGTGGGCTCGGCATCGGCGGACCTGTGGGGACGGACCATCTGGCAGGGGGAGTCCACGCCGTTGCGGTTCCCGGGGCAGTACTTCGACGACGAGTCGGGCCTGCACTACAACCTGCACCGCTACTACGATCCCGCGCTCGGGCGGTACGTCACGCAGGATCCCCTCGGCCTGGCGCCGGCGGCGAATCCCAGTGCGTACCCACACAACCCGACCGGATGGATCGACCCGCTGGGGCTGACGCCGGAGGCGTGTGGGAGTGCTGGCGTTGCTGGAATGGGGTATCTCGACTCCAGCACCTATGAGTACCTCTATCGCGGCGTCTACTACGGACATCCCGCACATGCCGATGCGCTCGACGGTGTTGCCGTGCCATGGGGCGGCCACCACGACCCACATCTCCACAACCAGGGTGACAACAACAGCATTTTCACTTCGTGGACCGTCGACGAGTCGATTGCGCAGGAATTCGCGCGCAGCGGAAACGGTCCGGGAGTTGTCTTGCAGATACCCAACGTTGATGGCCCAACCTACACTCGGGTCCCATCGCCGGATGCCTTTGGCGAGTTCGAAGTACTGATTGCGGGGCCGGTTCGCAATGCCGAGATACGCTGACCGCACAAGACCAGGACGCAAGGATCAGGCATGAGCGCACTTCCGCGGTTGTTGGGGGCCGAGTATGTTCGGCGACAACTCGATCGGCTGGGATTGGAGCCGTCGATTGCGGCTGGCCTCGGTGTCATTTTGCAGAGTTGTACCCGGTCGGGACGTATCGAACTGCACGCGATTGAGAGGCGTGCAGTTGTGACGACCTTCCAGAGAAGGCTACGGCGCGCAGATCAGCGGGGCGAAGTCTTCCCGGGTATGCGGGAGCTTCTGTCTCGCCTCGAGGAGAGTCAGGGTACGACGGTGTGGACAGCCGCTCTTCAACATGAGGGACGAAGCTTGTCGATTTGGTTCGACTCCAGCGATGAGATGCTGGGGTGCGTAGTGAGTGGTGCCGGCGGCGCCCCCGGCCACGAGGCGCCGCATCCGTCGTAGCGGCGCGAGCCGGGGGCCGACAGTGAACGTGGGTCGTTGCAGCGTCAGGCTCCCGCCGGCAGCTTCGTGAAGTCCGGCTCCCTGCCCTCCGCGAAGGCGACGAGCGCCTCGATGTTCGCGGGGCCGCCCATCAGTTCCGCGAAGCAGGCGTTCTCCCGCTCCCGTGCCGCGGCGATCTCGGCGCGGAGCGGCTCGGTCATCGTCCGCTTGACGGCCATCAGGCTCGAGATCGGCTTGGCGGCCAGGGTTTCCGCGTGCCTGCGGGCGACGTCGAGCAGCTCGTCGGGCTCGCACACCTGGAAGACCAGGCCCATCTCCTTGGCCTGGTCGGCGTGGATCCATTCCGAGCTCATGAGCACCCAGGCTGCGTTCTGCCGCCCGATCAACGTCGGCAGCAGGTAACTCGACGCCGCCTCGGGGGCCACGCCGAGGCCGGTGAACGGGCACTTGAGCTTCGCCGCGGTCGACATGAACGCCAGGTCGGCGAACCCGATGATCGTGGTGCCGATGCCCAGGCCGAGGCCGTTGATCGCGCAGATCAGCGGCTTCGGGAACTCGGCGAGCGCGTCGATCAGGCCCAGGAAGCCGTGCTTTCCCGGCTGGAAGTTCGGATCGCTTGCCCGCGCGTGCATCTCGCGTAGGTCGGTGCCCGCGCTGAAGGCGCGGCCGTTGCCGGTGAGCAGCACCACCGCCACCGACGGATCCGCGGCGGCCTCACGCAGCGCCTCGGTGGTCGCGTCGTAGAGCGCCTCGTTGAACGCGTTGAGCGCGTCCGGTCGGTCGAGGGTCAGCGTCCGGACGCGGGCGCGGTCGTCGATGAGGATGCTCATGCCCAGCACCCTAGAACGTGTTGCAGAAATTGGGAAGGTCTCCGGAGGCCGTTGTCCGTGACCTGTCCTAGGCTGGCGCAATGGGAGCTTCCGCATCCGGTCGACGCCTCCGGTCCGTGCCCACCGACCCCGACGCTCTGCGGTCGTTCGTCGAGGAGACCCGCGCCTGGACGGAGCCGCTCGGCGCCGTCGCCTACCGGTTGCGAATCGACCTCGACGGAGTCTTTCCGGCGGTGTGGCGGCGGTTGGTGGTGCCGTCGACGCTCAGGCTCGACGAGCTGCACCCGGTACTGCAGTCCGCGATGGGATGGAAGGACACCCACCTGCACCAATGGCTCCGTCCGGACCCGCAGGGGTTCGGTGACGGTGACCGGTATGCCATGCGGTCGAGCATCGAGGACGGCTTCGACGAGGGCGCCCGCTGCGAGGAGAAGGTCCGGCTCGACGACGTGCTCAGGGCGCCCGGCGACGTCCTGGAGTACGAGTACGACTTCGGCGACGGCTGGGAACACACCGTGGTGCTCGAGGCGATCGATCGGGACGCCTCCCCGGACGAATCGCACTGCATCGCCGGCGAACGGGCCTGTCCACCGGAGGACTGCGGGGGCGCGTCCGGTTACCGGCACCTGGTGGCGGTGCTCGCGGACCGGGCGCATTCGGAACGCGAGGACCTGCTGGGCTGGCTCGGCGGCGAGTTCGACCCGGAAGCGTTCGACGTCGACGCGGTGAACGTGAATCTGGCCGCGCGCGACGCCGTGCGACTTCACCCGCCCGTCCTGGACTCCCGGTTCGCCGCGCTGTTGGCGCGGATTCCGCACCAGGCTGCCCCTCGGGTGCACGCGCTGGTGGCGCGCGCGGACCTGCAGGACAGGCTGGTGGTGCCGTTCGAGGAGATGGAGTCCGCCGCACTCGCCCAGCTGCGGTGGCTGCTGCGCCGGATCGGCACCGAAGGCATCGCGCTGACCGCGGCCGGTTACGTTCCGTCCGAGCATGTCGCGGCCGCCCGCGACGAACTCGACTGGGGCGGACGGTGGACCGGCCCCCGCGAGGCCGACAATCCGCTCTTTCGGCGGCTCCTGGACGCGGGCCGCGCGTTCGGCCTGACCCGCAAGTACAAGGGCGCGCTCCTGCTGACGAAGCGCGGTGCGACGCTGCTGCGCCGGGACTCCGACCTGTGGGAGCACGTGGTAACCACGGTGCCGCTCGGCAGGGAGCAGATCGAGTACGAGGCCGGCCGCCTGCTGCTGCTCGGTGTCGCCGCCGGGGCCACCCGCGGCGAGCAGCGTGCCGCGCTGGCCGAGGGCTTGGAGGCGCTCGGGTGGTGCCTCGAGGACGGCGGGGTTCTCGACGAGTCCGACGCATGGCGGGTGGCCGCCGCGACCGCGGACTTCCTCGAGCTGATCGGCGCGGTGACTGCGTACTCCCCGCGCGATGCCGGGCGGCCGCCGGACTGGGCGCGGGGGTTCGCGCGGATGGCCCTGTCGATGTAGGGGCGGGTCACGGAGCCGTCCCCGTGACCCGCGCCCGATGTCATCCCTGGGAGGAGCCCAGTGGCGTCCGCAGTTCCCGCTTGAGCAGCTTGCCGCTCTGGTTGCGGGGCAGCGCCTCGACGAAGCGGACCTGCTTGGGCACCTTGAACGGCGCGATCCGCTCCTTGACGTGCCCGACCAGCGCCTCCTCGGTCAGCTCCTGGCCCTCGCGCAGCACCACGACCGCGGTGATCGCCTCGATCCACTTCTCGTCCGGGGTGCCGATCACCGCGACCTCCGCGACAGCCGGATGGGTGTAGATCGCGTCCTCGACCTCGCGGGACGCGACCAGGATGCCGCCGGTGTTGATGACGTCCTTGATCCGGTCCACGACGGTCACGAAGCCCTCGGCGTCGCGGCTGACCAGGTCGCCGGAGTGGAACCAGCCGTCGCGGAACGCCTCCGCGGTCGCGTCGGGGTTCTCCCAGTAGCCCTGGCACAGCTGCGGGGAGCGGTAGAGGATCTCGCCGGACTCGCCGTCGGCGACGTCGTTGCCCTCCGCGTCCACGACCCGGGTCTCGACAAAGAACACCGCGCGCCCGCACGACGACGGCCGCTCCGCGTGCTCCTCCGGACGCAGCACCGCAGCCAGCGGACCGATCTCCGACTGGCCGAAGCAGTTGTAGAACCCCAGGTCGGGGAACTTCTCGCGGAGCCGATTCAGCACCGTCACCGGCATGATCGACGCGCCGTACTGCGCCTTGCGCAGCGACGACAGGTCGCGGGTCTCGAGGTCCGGGTGGTTCGCCAGCGGCACCCACACCGTCGGCGCGAGGAACAGCGACCCGATCCTCTCGGCCTCGACGCGGCGCAGGATCTCCGGAATGTCCGGTGCCGCCATCAGATTCACGGTCGCGCCCACCGACAGGTACGGCAGCATGAACACGTGCATGCCCGCCGAGTGGTACAGCGGCATCGCGATCAGCGGATTGTCGTCCGACTTGAGGTCCAGCGCGATCACCGACGAGACGTACTCGTAGACGAGGGCCTCGTGGGTCATCATGGCGCCCTTGGGCTTCGAGGTGGTGCCCGAGGTGTACAGCAACTGCACCAGGTCGGTAGCGGCGGCGCGGGGCGTCAGGTCGGGCACCTCGCCGGCCTCGGCCGCTTCGAGCAGCGATCCGTCCGCGTCACGCAGTGGCAGGACGTGCTCGACGCCGGTCAGGTCGGCCCGTACGCCGTCGAGCGTGCCGGCGAGCGCCGGGTCGACCAGCACGGCCCGAGCCCCGGACTGGGACACCAGATAGGTCAGCTCCTCGCCCTTGAGGGCATAGTTCACCGGAACGTGCACCAGCCCGGCACGGGCGCTCGCGAGGAACCCGATCACGTAGGCGTCGGAGTTGGTGCCGTAGGCGGCGACCCGGTCGCCCGGTGCGAGGCCGAGCGAGAGCAGGTGGGCGGCGGCGCGTGTCACCGCGTCGTCGAGTTCACGGTAGGTGCGGACGCGACCGTCGAACGCCAGCGCGGTGCGGTCGGGGAACTTCGCCGCCGAGCGACGCAGGACGCCGTCGACGGTGTGGGTGCGCGGATCGAGACTCATGCACGTCAGATTATGGGACGTCCAACTAATTGGGAAGGGTTTTGCGGAACCCTCGACCGGGCGGGCCGGTCGAGGGTTCCGCACCGGCGGAGACCGTCAGATCAGCGCCGGGCGAAGAGTGCGGGCTCGCTGCCGGGAACCTGGGCGACCTTCTCCCGCGCCACCAGATGCCGCAGGTGCGCGGCGGCCTCGGACACCGCCATCCCGCGTGCCTGGGGAGAGAACGCGTCCCACCCGCGGTACCACTTCATCCGCTCGGCGACCTGCCACAGGGTGATCTCGTCATCGCCGAACGCCTCGTACAGGTGATCGAGGCGCTCCTCGTGGTGCTCGATCAGTTCCTTCGCGCGGCCCGGGAGATCGGTGATCGGCAGGCCGTGGGCGCCGAGGCCGCGCGTGACACCCATCGACTGCACCCGCTGCAGCGAGTCCATGAACTCGGCGAGGGCGTCGCGCTCCTCGAGCGGGTAGACGAAGTTCCCGACGTGGGGCGTCGTCTTCTGCAGGACGTGGTCGCCGGTGAACATCACGTCGGCGTCCTCGAGGAGGAAGCACGCGTGGCCGGGCGTGTGGCCGGGGGTGA
This sequence comes from Rhodococcus sp. NPDC003348, assembly GCF_053589375.1. Lineage (NCBI taxonomy): Bacteria > Bacillati > Actinomycetota > Actinomycetes > Mycobacteriales > Nocardiaceae > Rhodococcus > Rhodococcus sp. NPDC003348. Next base: position 87,451 of record NZ_JBSFRT010000015.1, on the reverse strand, counting down.
ACACCACCCGCAGGTCGCGCCCCTTCAGTGCGATGACCTGCCCGCCGACCAGGGTGCGGTCCGGGGTGGACTCGGGGCCTGCGGGGGAGCTGATGCCGCGGACCGCCTCGGCGTACGCGTCGCGATCCTCCTCGGAGGCGCCGGCCCGAGCCATGTTCACCAGCTGGTCCGCCAGCCACGCCTCGTCGTGGTTCGAGGACATCAGCCGGAACAGTTCGTGGTCGTCCTCGTGCATCGCGATCCACGCCCCGGATGCCTCCCGCACGCGCCCGCACAGGCCGGTGTGATCGGGGTGGAAGTGGGTCAGGACGACGCCCTCGACCTCGGTGACCGAGTGTCCGACCGACTCCAGTCCCTGCGTCAGTCCCTCCCAGCCCTCGTCGCCGTCCCATCCGGCGTCGACAAGCACGATTCCACCCGGCGACTCCATCGCGTACACGAAGGTGCTGCCCAGCGGGTTGTGCGTCATCGGAACCGTGATCTGGAAGATGCCATCGCCGATGGCCACTGCGTCAGACATAGTCATTACCTCTGTACCCGTGAAATACGCCTCAAATCCTTTCGTTCATCACTACCTCACGCAGTGGCCTGGAGCACACCCCGGGTCCCGCTTTGCAGGACGATCTGTGACATAAGTAACTGGACCTGTCGTGGGGTGTGCGCAGGGGTTTTCGCCTGTGTGCTGGGGCGTTGCGCGTGCCGAGGGGTGGATGCCGGAAAAGGTGTGTGCGCCCGCGATCGGCCGTGTGCACACAGGCGTTGCCGCGTGTACACGGAGATTGGGCGTGCAGATGGGGTGTGGACGAGGGAAAGGGTGTGTGCACCCGAGGCGGAGTCGCGGTGCGGCGAGTACCCGGATCGGGTCGGATGCCCGTCTGACCTGGCGCGCGGCGGCGCTGTCGTGTCCGGGGCCTGTGGTAAGCCTGACTCGACCCGCACACCGACCGATGGGGGGATCGTGCTCACACTGCACCGCGCCGAGCGGTCGGACACGCTCGCCGACACCCTCGCGCGCACCCTTGCCGCCCCGCTCGCGGATCCGTTCGCGCGGGAGGTGATCGCCGTCCCGGCTAAAGGGGTCGAACGCTGGTTGACGCAACGGCTTTCGGCTGTGCTCGGCGCGGCACCGAATGCGGCGGACGGGGTCGCGGCGAACATCGACTTCCCGTCGCCGGCCCGGCTGGTCGACGAGACGCTCGCCGCGGCCACCGGCACCACCGCCGACGCCGACCCGTGGCAGCCCGCGAGGGTCCTGTGGACGCTGCTGGACGTGATCGACGCGAGCCTCGACGAGTCGTGGGCGGCGGTGCTGGCCCGACACCTCGGCCAGGACGACCCGGACGGGCATCGCGCCGGCCGCCGCTACGGCACCGCCGCGCACCTGGCCGAACTGTTCCGCGCCTACGGTGATCAGCGACCCGCGATGCTCGTCGACTGGGCGGCCGGGCGCGACAGCGACGGCGCCGGTGCGATACTCCCGCCCGACCTGGCGTGGCAGGCCGAACTGTGGCGCCGGCTCCGCGACCGCCTCGGCGCGCCGAGCCCCGCCGAACGGCTCGCTCCGGCGTGCGCCGCGCTGCGGGAGCGCCCCGACATCGTCGACCTCCCCGAGCGGATCTCGGTGTTCGGGCCGACCCGGTTGACGACCGCCCAGCTCGAGGTCCTCGACGCCCTGTCCGTCAATCGCGATGTACACCTGTGGATTCCGCATCCGAGTCCGGCGATGTTCGACGCCCTCGCCGGTCTCGACCCACCGGCCACCCGCGCAGCCGACGAGCGCGGCCTCGCGGTCCGGCATCCGCTGCTGGCGAGCCTCGGGCGGGACGTGCGGGAACTGCAGGGCCGGCTGAGACTCGACGCCGTCGCGCACGCACACCATCCGGCACGGCCGCGCCCGGACACCCTGCTCGGCGCGCTGCAGTCCGACCTCGCCGCGGACCGGGCACCAACCCGGCGCCCGCTCGACGGCTCGGTCCAGATCCATGCCTGCCACGGTCCGGCCCGGCAGGTGGAGGTGCTGCGGGAGTCGTTGCTGCACCTGTTCACCGAACTATCCGACCTCGAACCCCGTGACGTGCTGATCATGTGCCCCGACGTGGAGACCTACGCGCCGCTGATCCGCGCGGCGTTCGGGCAGGACGGTGTCGGGCACCCCGGGCACGCGTTGCGGGTGCGGCTGGCGGATCGCGCACTGCACCAGACCAATCCGGTGCTCGGAGTGGTGGCGTCGCTGCTCGAGCTGGCCGACGGCCGGGTCGCCGCCAGCCAGGTCCACGACCTCGCCGCCACGGAACCGGTCCGCCGCCGGTTTCGGTTCTCCGACGACGACCTCGAGCGGCTGCGGGAGTGGATCACCGTCGCCGGTGCCCGGTGGGGCATCGGTACCAGGGAGCGTGCCGCGCACGGACTGCCCGAATTCCGGCAGAACACCGTCCGGTCGGCGCTGGACCGGATCCTGCTCGGTGCCGCCACCGACGACGCCGACGGCGACTGGCTGGGGCTCGCCCTGCCCCTCGGCGGGGTGGACAGCGGCGACATCGACCTCGCAGGCAGGCTCGCCGAGTTCGTCGACCGGCTCGACAAGTCGCTGTACGGCCTCGCCGGACCGCAGTCCGTCGACGCGTGGGCCGCGGCGCTGGATCTGTCGCTGGACCTGCTCGTCGACGTGCGCGAGCGCGACGCCTGGCAGCTCGGGCAGGCGAAGCGGGAACTGGCCGCCGCGGTCGAACACGGCACCGCGCAGCTGCGGCTGGCCGACGTGCGCGCGATGCTAGCGTCCCGGCTCGCCGGCAGGCCCACCCGCTCGAACTTCCGGACCGGGGAGTTGACGGTGTGCACGATGGTGCCGATGCGATCGGTCCCGCACCGGGTGGTGGCATTGCTCGGCCTCGACGACGAGGCGTTTCCGCGTAGTCCGGGCGTCGACGGCGACGACGTCCTCGGTCGCAACCCGCTTCCGGGGGAACGGGATCCGCGCAGCGAGGACCGTCAGCTGCTGCTCGACGCGATCGGCGCGGCGGGGGAGCGGCTGCTGCTGTTCTACACCGGCAGGGATCCGGTCAGCGGCGCCGTGCGCCCGCCCGCCATCCCGCTCAGTGAGGTGCGGGACGTGCTCGACGAGATGGTCGGCCGTCCCGGCGCCGCCGTCACTGCACATCCGCTGCAGCCGTTCGATGCCCGCAACTTCCGGGAGGACACGCCCCTCGGATTCTCCGCCCCGTTCAGCTTCGACAACGCCGCCCTCGCCGGGGCACTCGCCGCGCAGCATCCCGCCGAACGGGACCCGGGGCTGCTGCCGTCGCCGTTGACCGAGCGGGAGCGGGGGAACGTGGACCTCGCCGACCTGATCGCCTTCGTCGTGCATCCGACGCAGGGGTTCCTCAAACAGCGCCTCGGCGTTCGGCTGGCCGACCTGGACGAGGAGATCGCCGACGCACTCGACCTGGAACTCGACTCGCTCGCGAAATGGGCGATCGGGGAGCGGATGCTCGCCGCGATCCTCGCCGACGACCGCGACATCACCACGGCCGTCGCCGATTTCCGCGCCGCGGAATGGCGTCGCGGAACCCTGCCGCCCGCGGAGCTCGGGCAGCGGGCGCTGCGTGAGGTGGAGGAGACGGTGCGGGTGCTCGCGTCCGCGGGCCGGATGCCCGGGCCGCCCGAGACACTCGACGTCGACGTCGATCTCGGGGGCGGACTCCGGCTGACCGGCAGCGTCGACGGGGTCCACGGTGACGTCGTCGCGCGCACCACCTTCTCGAAACTCGGCCCGAAGCACCGGCTCACGGCGTGGGTGCAGGTGCTGGCGCTGGCGGCCGCCAACCCGGACCGCCGGTGGCGGGCCGAGACGACCGGCAAGGGGCGGTCCCGCAGGCCGACGGCGTGGCGGTCGCACATCGTCGCCCCCGGCGACGCCCGCGAGCAGCTCGCCGCGCTGATCGCGTTGCGGTACGAGGGACTTCGCGCACCGCTGCCGATCGCGACCGCGGCCACCGCGATGTACGCGCAGTGCCGCGCGCAGGGCGACTCGGTGGCGATCGCCGTCGACGCGGCCCAGAAGGAATGGGACAGCCCGTTCGGTGACGGGAAGGACAAGCACGTGAGCTACCTGTACGGGCCGGATGCGCCGCTGTCGGTGCTCACCGCCGATGTCGCCGCCGGGTCGGAAGGCACCCGGTTCGGTGAGCAGGCCCGCATCCTGTGGGCGCCACTGCTCGCCGCCGAGACGGTGGGGACGGTGTGATGGCGCCCGCGACGACCACGAATCGTGCCGCGTTCGATCTGCTCGGCGAGCTGCCGTCGGAGACGACGGTCCTCGAGGCCAGTGCCGGGACCGGCAAGACGTACGCCATCGTCGGTCTCGCCGTGCGGTACGTCGCCGAACGCGGCGTGGACCCCGAGCGGTTGCTGCTGGTGACGTTCAGCCGCGCCGCGACCAAGGAGCTGCGTGAGCGCACCCGCGAACGCTTCGCCGACGTCGCCGCCGGTCTCGCCGACCCGGCGTCCACCGACGACCGGCTGGTGCGGTATCTCGCCGATGCCGACGCGGACACGGTGGCCTTGCGCCGCCGCCGGCTGCTGCAGGCGCTGTCGAACTTCGACGCTGCCACCATCGCGACCACGCACAGCTTCTGCCAACGCATGCTGGACAGCATCGGCATCGCAGGGGAACGCGACCCCGACACCGAACTGGTCGAGGAAGCCACCGAGTTGATCGCCGAGACCATCTCGGACCTGTACCTGAACCGGTTCGGCCGCGACCCGGACCCGTCGCTGACCCCCGAAGAGGCGCGAAAGGCGGCGCGGGGGGCCATCTTCGACCCGCAGGCCGTGCTCGCACCGCAGAGCGCCGACGGGACCACCGCGGGTGACGCGGTCGCGTTCGCGCAGGCTGTTCGAGTCGAGGTGCAACGGCGCAAACGCGCCGCAGGCATCCGCGACTTCAACGACCTGCCCGCCCTGCTGCACGGCGTGCTCACCGATCCCGAGCACGGCGCCGACGCGCGGCGCCGGGTGCGCGAACGGTTCGAGGTGGTGCTCGTCGACGAGTTCCAGGACACCGACCCGCTGCAGTGGGGGATCCTGCGGGCCGCCTTTCATGAGCACGCCACCCTGATCCTGGTCGGGGACCCGAAACAGGCGATCTACGCCTTCCGCGGCGCCGAGGTCTTCGCGTACCTCGACGCCGTCACCGAGGCCCGCACCCTGGAGCTGACCACCAACTGGCGCAGCGACAAGCCGCTGCTCGACGCGCTGGCCCACGTCCAGGGCGGTGCCGCGCTCGGGCACCCCGACATCGTCGTGCACCCCGTGTCGGCGGCGAGGTCCACCGCGCGGGTGTCCGGGACGCCACCGATCCGGTTGCGGCACCTGACCCGCGCCGGTGCGGGACCGCTGGGCCGCAACGGTTTTCCCTTCGTGGCCGCGCTGCGGTCGCGTGTCGCCGACGACGTCGCCGCGGACGTGGTGCGGCTCGTCGAAGGGGGTGCGACGATCGATCACGGCGGCGGTGCCGCCACGATCGACCTCGGCCCCGACGACCCGCTCGGCGCCGGACCGCGGCCGGTCGCGCCCGGCGACGTCGCCGTGCTGGTGCGCACCAACAAGCAGATCACTCTCGTCCACGACGCCCTCGACCGGGCCGGCATCCCGGCGGTCACGGTCGGCGGGCTCAGCGTGTTCGTCACTCCTGCCGCCCGGGACTGGTTGTGGGTGCTGCAGGCCCTCGAACAGCCGCACCGCGCCGACCGCGTGCGGTTGGCGGCGCTGACGTCGCTGCTCGGGCGCACCGCGAGCGAGCTGGACGCCGGCGGTGACGAGCTCGTCGCGCAGATCGGCGGCGGGATCCGGGATCTCGCGCGGGTGTTCGCGACGGCCGGGTTCGCGGCGATGGTGGAGCGGCTGTCCGCGTGGAGCAGGCTCGAGGCGAGGCTGCTCGGCCGGGTCGGCGGCGAACGCCTGCTGACGGATCTGCGGCACATCGCGCAACTGCTCGGCGAGGTCGCGGTGGGGCAGGGCCTGGGCCTGACCGCGCTGACCCGCTGGCTCACCGACCGGATGCGGGACCCCACGTCCGGCACCGTCGACCGCAGCCGCCGCCTCGACTCGGATGCCGCCGCGGTGCAGATCGCCACCGTGCACGCCACCAAGGGGCTCGAGTACCCCATCGTCTACGTGCCGTACGGGTGGGACGCGGCGAAGATCCCGACCCCGGACCGGCTGCTGCTGCACGACGACGCCCACACCCGGATCCTCGACGTCGGCGGGCCCGACGGCCCCGGCTACGCCGAACGCCGGAAGCGGCACGACGAGGAGGAGGCCGGGGAGGAACTGCGGCTGCTGTACGTCGCGCTGACGCGGGCCAAGTGCGCGCTGGTGTTGTGGTGGGCGCCGTCCTCCTCGACGGCGTCCTCGCCGCTGCACCGGATGCTGCTCGCCCGCACCCCCGGCGCGGCCGACGTGCCGCGCATGCTGCCGATTCCCGCGGATCCCGAAGTCACGCAGCTGTTCTTCCGCTGGGCCGACGGCGTCGACGGCATCGAGATCGAACCGGTCGCGCCGGACCCGATCGTCGTCGGAACCTGGAACGCCCCGCAGGAGCAGGCGAAGAAGCTCGTCGCGGCCCGGTTCGACCGGATCCTGGACGCGGACTGGCGGCGCACCTCCTACACGGCGATCACCGCGGCCGCGCACGCGCTCGCGCCGGTTGCCAGCGAGGCGGAGACCCCCGAACTCGACGACGAACCGGAGGAACCGCCGCTGACCGCGGTCGGCGTCGACACCGGCGACGGCCACCTGCCCTCCCCGATGAACGGGCTGCCCGCAGGCGCCGCGTTCGGCACCCTCGTGCACGCCGTCCTCGAGTACGTCGACACCTCCGCCCCCGACCTCGCCGCCGAGGTCCGGCAGCGGTGCCGCGACGAGGTGGCCGCCGGGTTCGCCGGGGTGGACCCGGACGCACTCGCCGCCTCCCTGCTCCCGGTCCTCGCGACACCGCTGGCCGACACTTCGGCCCGAGGCTTCGCCCGAGGAGGGGCCGAGCACACTCTCGCATCGATCGCGCCGGCGGATCGGTTGCCGGAACTCGACTTCGAGTTGCCACTGGCGGGAGGCGACGCCGCATCGGACCGGGTGACGCTCGACGCCGCGGTCGCCCTGCTGCGCCGGCACCTGCCCGCCGACGACATCCTCGCCCCGTACGCCGACCAGCTCGCCGAACTCGGGCCTGCCCCGCTGCGCGGCTACCTCACCGGCAGCATCGACGCGGTGCTGCGACTGCCCGGAGTCGATTCCGAGCAGCCGCGGTTCGTGGTGGTCGACTACAAGACCAACCGGATCGCGCCCGGTGACCTGACCACAGGACAGTTCACCCGCGACGCGATGGCCGCAGAGATGATGCGCTCGCACTACCCGCTGCAAGCCTTGTTGTATTCCGTTGCCCTGCACCGCTACCTGCGCTGGCGGCTGCCCGGCTACGACCCGGATGTGCATCTCGGCGGCATCCAGTACCTGTTCGTTCGCGGCATGGCCGGTCCGGACACCCCCGCCGGCTGCGGGGTGTTCGACTGGCATCCGCCGGCCGCGCTGGTGACGGACCTGTCCGATCTGCTGGCCGGCGCCCCCGCACCCGAGGTGGCTGAAGGGCACCGTCGTGCGGTTGATCCGAACCAAGGTGCCCTTCACCCGGCGGGGGAGGAGCGGCCGTGACCGAGGCGTGGGTGGCCCAGCGTGGGCAGGGGGCGCTGCGGGCGTTCAACGAGGCGGGGGTGCTCGGCGCCGCGGACGTGCACGTCGCGCTGCGGCTCGCGCAGTTGGCGGGGGAGCGGTCCGAGGACACGGTGCTGGCGACGGCCCTCGCGGTGCGGGCCGTGCGGTCCGGCTCGGTGTGCCTGGAGCTGGACCGGATTCGCGACATGGGTGTCGACGCGCTGGTCGCGGAGGAGGAGACGGAGGTCGACCTCGACGCGTTGCCGTGGCCGGAACCGGCGGCACTGCTCGACGCGCTGAACGCCAGCCCGCTGGTCGTCGGGGGCGCGGCCGGACCGCTGCGACCGCTGCGGCTCGTCCACACCCCGATCGGTCCGCTGCTGTACCTGGAGAAGTACCACCGGCAGGAGGAGACCGTCCGCCGCGTGCTCGATGCCCGGGCCGGTGACCACCCCGAGGTCGACGTGGACGTGCTGCGCGCGGGTCTCGCCGACATCTTCCGGGACGAGGAGGCGCCGGACCGGCAGCGGGTGGCGGTCGCCGTCGCGGCCACCCACCGGACCGCGGTGATTGCCGGCGGTCCCGGGACCGGCAAGACGTACACCGTCGCGCGGGTGCTGGCGATGCTGCGGCGGCTGCATGGCGACGGGCTGCGGATCGGGCTGGCCGCCCCCACGGGGAAGGCGGCGGCGCGCCTGCAGGAGTCGGTGCAGGGTGAGGGCGCGGCCCTCGGGATCCCCGACACCCTTGCGGCGTCCACCCTGCACCGATTGCTGGGCTGGGGCCGGAACGGTCCGAAGTTCCACGCCGGGAACCACCTGCCGTACGACGTGATCGTCGTGGACGAGACGTCGATGGTGTCGCTGACGATGATGTGCCGGCTCCTCGAGGCGCTGCGACCGCAGACCCGCCTGATCCTGGTCGGCGACCCGAACCAGCTGGCGTCGGTCGACGCCGGCGCGGTACTCGCCGACCTCGTGGACCGTCCGGTCACCGTGCCCGAGAACCCGCTGCTCGAGCAGACGGTCGGCCCCGATCTCGGCGCGGCGCGCTGGGCCGCCGGCGAGCGGGACCGGCTGCGGGGCGGCATCGTCCGGCTCGATCGCAACCGGCGGTTCGACGAGGAGATCGGCGCCCTCGCGGACGCGGTCCGGGACGAGGAACCGGACCGGGTGATCGACCTGCTCCGCACCGGCGGCACGGGGATCGAGTTCCTGGCCCCCGACGACCTGGATGCGCTGCGGCGTCAGGTGGTGGCGAACGCGGCGGAGGTGACGGCGGCCGCGGAGGCGGGCGACGTGGCGGCGGCGCTGGAGCTGTCGGAGCAGCATCGGCTGCTCTGCGCCCACCGCGACCGGCCGCTGTACGGCGTGTCCTGGTGGGAGCGGGCGTCTCTCGAATGGATCGGCGCCGCGACCGGACACCGCCTCGACCCCGACGGCTGGTCGGCAGGCCGGCCGCTGCTGGTGACCGCCAACGACTACGACGCGCAGATCTACAACGGCGACACCGGCGTCGTGGTCCGCCGCGACGACGGGGAACTGATCGCCGCGTTCGCCCGGGGCAGCCGGCCGCTGCTGATCCACCCGAGCCGGCTCTCGTCGGTGCAGTCCGTCTACGCGATGACGATCCACCGCAGCCAGGGCAGCCAGTACGGCACCGTGTCCGTGATCCTGCCCGACGCGAACTCTCCGCTGCTGACCCGGGAACTGCTCTACACCGCCATCACCCGCGCCAGGAAGAAGGTCCGCATCATCGGCACGGAGGACGCCGTCCGGGCGGCCGTGACCCGGAACGTGCGCCGCGCGAGCGGGCTGCGGTTGGGGTAGCTGTCCACAGCGTGGGATTCGACGGGAACCTTTGGCGTGGTGGCTGCATCGAACCAGGTACAGACAAACTGGGGAGACGCACATGGGATACACCGAGTACGTGGTCTTCGTCGTGCCGCGGCACCGCGATCACCAACTCGACCGCGAATTCGACGCGGCCTTCGACCTCGAGGCCCGTCAGTTCGCACGCCTCGACGGCGACGACACCACTTTCACCAGGGTGGTCCACAACTGCGTGCGGTTGGTGCACGCGGACCTGACACCCGGCTCGTTCGACGGCGCGGATTCGCTCGTCGACGAGCGAATCGGGTTGCGCGTCACGGTGATGGGCGACGCCGTGCGGATCGGGTTGCTCGCCGACCCGGCGCCGGCGGACGCCGAGTACACCGTCGGCCTGGTGCAGCGTCTGGTGGCCGCGTTGACCGTGACCCTCGGGTGGATCGCGTTCGATCCCGCCCAGCGCGTCGCGGTGCGACCGACCGAGGCGTACCGGGACGGCGCGATCGCCCTGATCCGGGGCCACTCGACTGAACCCGACGGGCGCCACGTCCGGGGAGCGGTGTGAGCGGTCGGTTGGTGTTGTTCGCCCCCGTGACCCCTCGCGACCAGATGGCGTTCACGTCGGCGCGATGCAATGGCGGCCGGGCATCTCGCCCCTTCACCACGGATCGTCGGGCACGTTCCTGCCCGTGAAAGGACACCGCTCATGGCCACCGTCACCTTCGACGGCCTCACCCGCCGCTATCCCGGAGCCGACCGCCCCGCGGTCGACGCCCTCGACCTGGACATCGCCGACGGCGAATTCCTCGTCCTGGTCGGACCTTCCGGCTGCGGCAAGACCACCTCGCTGCGCATGCTCGCCGGGCTGGAGGACGTCGACGACGGCCGCCTGCTGATCGGCGACCGCGACGTCACCGACGTGGACGCGAAGGACCGGGACATCGCGATGGTGTTCCAGAACTACGCCCTGTACCCGCACATGACGGTCGCGGAGAACATGGGCTTCGCCCTGAAGATCGCCCGGACGCCGAAGGACGAGATCGCGCGCCGGGTCCGGGAGGCGGCGCAGATGCTCGACCTCGAGCCGTACCTGGACCGCAAGCCCAAGGCGCTCTCGGGCGGTCAGCGCCAGCGCGTCGCCATGGGACGGGCGATCGTGCGGCAGCCGCAGGTGTTCCTGATGGATGAGCCGCTGTCGAACCTGGACGCGAAACTGCGTGTGCAGACCCGCAATCAGATCGCGCAGCTCACCCGGCGGCTCGGCGTCACCACCCTGTACGTCACCCACGACCAGGTAGAGGCGATGACGATGGGCGACCGGGTCGCGGTGCTCGACGGGGGCGTCCTGCAGCAGGTGGACACGCCCCGCAACCTGTACCTGCGTCCGGCGAACCGGTTCGTCGCCGGCTTCATCGGCTCCCCGGCGATGAGCCTGCTCGACCTGCCGCTGACCGACGGCGGCGCCGACCTCGCCGGGCTGACGGTGCCGATCGCGCGCGGCGTCCTCGGCGCCTCCTCGGCCCGGTCGGTGACCGTCGGCGTGCGGCCCGAGTCGCTGCGCCTGTGCACCGACGGCACCGGCGTGGAGATGCGGGTGGACGTCGTCGAGGAACTCGGCGCCGACGCCTTCGTCTACGGTCACGTCCGCGCCGGCGACACGCGCCACGACCTGACCGTGCGGATGGAGGGCCATCGGTCGATGCCGATCGGCTCGACGATCCGGGTGCGCCCCGAACCCGACGCGGTACACGTGTTCGACCACGAGAGCGGGATGCGCCTGAGCGCGTGAACGAGGGGAGGGGCCGTCCCGAGCGGGGCGGCCCCTCCTGCGTCCGCCCCTCCCTCGCCGACCACCCCTTCACCGACCGCCCCTTTTTGCTGACCGAATGTGGGATTCGGTCAGTTGAACTGTCCGAGTCCCACATTCGGTCAGGCGGGGAGGGGAGAGGGGCGGTCGGGCGCCGGGCGGCCGAAGTGCCGGGCTCAGCCGGCGACGAGCTCGTGCAGATGCGCGGCCGTGCGGCCGGCCAGGGTGGGCCAGAGGGTGTGCCCCGCATCCGCGGGTAGCGGAACCATGTTGGGGACGCCGATCGTCACCACCCCGGACGCCTTCGCCGACGCCAGCCCCGGCAGGGAGTCCTCGATCGCGATGACCCGGTCATGGGTGACGGCGCCCCGCGTGCCGCGGAGCTTCTCGACGGCCAGCAGGTACGGCTCCGGGTGCGGCTTGCCGCGGGTGACCATGTCGCCGGTGACCAGGAACTCGAACGTGCCCGCGGGCAGCAGACGGTCGATCTCCGCGGCCAGGGGACGCTCGCTCATCGTCACCAGCGCGCAGGGGATGCCGGCGGCGCGGACGTCGGCGAGCAGTTCACGCGCCCCGGGACGCCACGGCACCTCGGCCCGCACCTGGGCGATCACCGACGCGAGCAGCGTGTCGATGATCTCGCGGATCCCGAGGTCGACCCCCGCCGCCCGGATCACGGCGGCCGAGTCGGGCAGCGCGTTCCCGACGAGGGCGGTCGCCTGCTCGTGGCTCCACGGAATCCCGTGCGCGGCCATCAACTCGGTCTCCGCCCGGAACCAGTACGGCTCGGTGTCGACGAGCGTTCCGTCCATGTCCCACAGCACCGCCTGCACGGCGGTGTCGAGCTCGATCACTTCTTCTCCTCATCTGATGAAAACAGTTGGTACACGGTGTCCTCCGGGTCGGCGACCGTCACGGTCACGCCCCGGGAGCGCAGTGCGTCGAGCAGGCCCGCGGGGGCGGCGGTGTCGGTGACGAGGTCGTCGATCGACGACCAGTCCGACACCAGGCGCAGCGACGTCCCGGCGAGCTTGCTCGCATCCATCAGGAGCACGCGGCGGCGCGCGGACCGGATCATCTCGGTCTTGACCGCGACGATCGACTCCTCCTGGTGGTAGGTGCCGTCCGGGTCGGCGGTCGTCGTGGAGAAGAACACCGTGTCGACCCGCACGCCGCGGATGGCCGACGCGGCGGCCACCCCGAGGAACGACTCGTGGCCGACGTCGTAGGTGCCGCCGATCGCGGTCAGCGCCGCCCGCCCGTCCGCCGCGATGCGCGACATCGCCGGCAGGTAGTTGGTGACGATGTGCAGGTCCTCGACGTCGAGCAGGTGGTCCAGCATCGACGCCGCGGTCGTCGAATCATCCAGCAGCACCGACTGGCCGGGCTCCACCAGGCGGGACGCGGCCGCGGCGATGGCCCGCTTCTGCGGCACCGCGATCAGCCGGCGCAGCGTCGCCGCGATCTCGTACGTGCTGGTGCGCTGGACACTCACGCCGCCCCGGAACTTGCGGACGACGCCGCGGCGCTGGAGCTCGTCGAGGTCGCGGTGCACCGTCATCAGCGACACCCCGAACCGGGCGGCCAGCGCCTGCGCCGACGCATCCTGCTGCGCGAGTAGACATTCGAGGATCGCGTCCAGGCGTTCCTGCCGGGTGTCGCTGATCGACCGCTGCGCCATCAATCGTCCTCACTTGTCGTCTGTGGTGGGCACCCGTTCATAACAACGCGACTGTGATGAATGGTCGGTGAACGCGCCGCGAAGCTTTCCCCGACGACCGTGGAACCGTGGGCGTCCACCGTCGCCTCCCGCTGTCGGTGTAGGCGTCAAACTGCCTGCACAGCACTGCTATTCGGCGTCATCATCGTTGCTTTCGCGGCGCGAAATCGGCGCCGTCGGTGCTTTTGACCGCGCCCGGGACGAGTGCCAACATCTGCGGTGGCCGAGCTCGTAGATAACACCCGAGTGATACCCAGGAAAGGTCTGTGGCCGTGTCCCTGACAATGCAGCGCCCCGCGGCGGCACCGACACCGATGCCGACGCCCGCGCGTGAGCCGGAGCGTGCGAGGGCGTCCGTGCGGCGCCGCGGCGGCAGCTCCCGGCGGCGCCGGCGCGAGTACCTGCTGTTCGCGCTGTTCGCCCTCCCCAACCTCGCCCTCATCGCGGTGTTCGCCTACTGGCCCGTGATCGGCAACGCCTACCTCAGCCTCACCCGCTGGGACATGATCGCGCCGAGTCCGACGTTCGTCGGATTCGACAACTACGCAACGCTGCTCACCGACCCGTCGTTCCTGCGCGTGCTGCGGATCACCGCGGTGTGGGTGGTCGCGGTGGTCGGGATCAGCCTCGCGGGCGGCCTCGCCCTCGCGCTACTCTTCGCCGCCCGGATCCCGGGGCGCCGGGTCGTCTCCGCGCTGGCGTTCTCGCCGCACATCCTGTCCGGCGCCGCGGTCGCGGCGATCTGGCTGTTCCTGTTCGACCCGAACTACGGCCTCTCCCGTGTCGTGTTCTCCGCGCTGGGGATGGATTCCCCGCACTGGACGACGTCGAGCCAGTGGGCGTTGCCCGCCCTGATCATCGTCGCCGTGTGGAAGGGCGTCGGCTTCGTCGCCATCGTCTACCTCGCGGCGCTGCAGTCGCTGCCCGGCGACGTTCTCGAGGCCGCCCGCCTCGACGGGGCGGGGAAGTGGAAGACGTTCCGTCACATCATCTTCCCGCTGTTGTCACCGACCACCTTCTTCCTCGCGGTCACCCAGGTCATCGGCGCCTTCCAGTCGTTCGACCTGATCGCGATGATGACCAGCGGCGGACCCGGCGAGGCCACGACGACGCTCAGCTGGTTCATCTACTCGCAGGGCTTCATGCAGTTCAAGGCCGGCACCGCCGCGGCAGGCGCGATGATCATGTTCGTGCTGCTGCTGGTGGTCACCGCGGTCCAGATGCGGTACGTGGAGAAGAAGGTGCACTACTGATGGCCACCACGACCACCGCCGAGCGGCGTAGCGTCGCCACCAGGCGGCGACTCCGCGGCCTTCCCGGGCTGCTGGTGTTGATCGTCGTCGGCCTGCTGTTCCTGATCCCGTTCTACTGGATGTTCAGCTCGGCGTTCAAACCGGAGGACGAGATCTACCGGTGGCCGCTGCAGTGGATCCCGTCCGAACTGGTTCTCGACCACTTCCGGCGAGCGTGGGACGCGGTGCCGTTCGGGCAGATCTTCGTGAACTCGGTGATCGTGACCGCATGCGGCGCCACCCTCAAGGTGCTCCTCGCCGTGTTCAGCGCGTACGCCTTTGCGTTCCTGAGCTTCCCGTTCAAGCGGGTGATCTTCCTGGCGGTGCTCGGCGCGCTCATGGTGCCCGGGCACGTCACCCTGCTGATGAACTACATCACCATCGGCAACCTCGGGTTGATCAACACCTACGCCGGCATCTTCCTGCCCGGGCTCGCAAGCGCCTTCGGCACCTTCCTGCTCCGGCAGCACTTCCTCGCCCTGCCGAAGGAGGTGCTCGAGGCCGCCGAACTCGACGGCTGCGGGCACCTGCGCCGGCTCACCCGGTTCGTGCTGCCGATGTCCAAGCCCGCCGTCGTCACCGTCGCCCTCATCGCGGTCATCGACGAGTGGAACGACTTCATCTGGCCGCTGCTCGTCACCAACTCGCTCCAGATGCGCACGCTCCCCATCGGTTTGATGTTCCTCAAGGAATCCGAGGGCGTCGACCAGTGGGGCCCGATCATGGCAGGCACCGTCCTCGTGGTGCTGCCGATGCTCCTGCTGTTCCTGTTCGCGCAGCGGTACATCATTGCCGGCCTGGCCGGTGCCGCCGTCAAGAACTGACACCACCCCCTCAACCCCCACCCTCACGATCCCGAGGAGTTCCCTCATGTCCGTGTTCTCGCGTCCCGGCGCGGTGTCGCTGAGCCGCCGCCGCTTCCTCACCCTGGCCGGGATGACCGCCGCCGCGGTCCCCGTCCTCGCCGCGTGCGGCTCACCCGGCGGGTCCGGCTCCGGCGGCGGCTTCGCGCAGCCCGACGTCGCACCCCCGGCCCAGTTCGCGGGCCGCACCAACGTCGTGGTGTGGAGCCCGTGGTCCGGCACGAACCACGACGCGTTCACCGGCCTGGTCACCCGCTTCAACGAGTCGCAGTCCGACATCTACGCCGAGGTCCAGCAGTTCAAGGGCTACGACGGGGTGACGGAGAAGCTGTCGGCGGGCCTGCAGGCGAAGCAGATTCCCGAGATCGCCGTGTTCTCCGACGTGTCGTGGAACAAGTTCTTCCTCTCCAGCATGATCGAACCGCTCGACGGCTACTTCACGAGCAACTGGAACGGTGGCACCTACCACCAGCGCCTGTTCGACGAGGGCGTGGTGCGCGGCGCGTCGTACTGGGTCCCGTTCGGGCGGTCGACGCCGCTGTTCTACTACAACAAGCAGATCTTCTCCGACGCAGGCCTGCCGGACCGGGCGCCGCAGACGTGGGACGAGTTCCGCGAGTGGGGGCACAAGGTGAACGGCCGCAGCTACCGTGGCAACAAGGTCGCCATGCGTGCCTACACCGGCGCCGACGACTGGTACCTGCAGGGCCTGTTGTGGAACTACGGCGCCGCCATGTCGAACGGCCTGGATGTGACCATCGATTCGCCCGCCGCGGTCGCTGCCGCGGAATTCGACCGCGCGCTGATCAACAACGACAAGATGGGCTACCTGGCCCAGGACTACGCCACCGACTTCACCAACGGCCTCGCCGCGACGATCACCAACTCCACCGGCGCGCTGACCGGCCTGATGAAGGCCGACTTCGAGGTCGGTGCCGGCTTCATGCCCACCGCGCAGGCGCCCGGTGTCCCGACGGGTGGCGCCGGTCTGTCGATTCTTAAGAACGCGGATCCCGAGCGAAAGGCGGCCGCCGCCAAGCTGATCGAGTTCCTGGCGCAGGACCAGCAGGCGGCGGACTGGGCCGTCGGCACCGGATACCTGCCGGCGACGCCGGGCGCGACCGCGTCGGCGGTGGTGACCAAGAAGATCGCGGAGAGCCCCAACTACGGGCTCGCGGTGAAGCAGCTCGACATCGCTCGGCAGCCCGACCCGGTCCGCCGGTACGTGTCCTCGACCATCATCGAGGCCCGCAACGCCATGCAGAAGATGTACACCGAGAACGCCGACCCGGCGACGGCGCTGTCCGCCGCCGCGAAGGTGATCCGCAAGGACACCGAAGACATCCGTGCCCAGTACCAGGAGTTGGTGGCGTGATGACCTCGTATGCAGTGGTGGGTCATCGCGGCGCGATGGCCGAATCCCCCGAGAACACGATCGCCTCGTTCCGACTCGCCGAGGAGATCGGTGTCCACGAGCTCGAATTCGACGTGCGGCTCTCCGCCGACGGCGTGGCGATCATCGTGCACGACGCCACCATGGACCGCCGGGCCGCCGACGAGTCCGGTCGCGGCCTCGGCCCGGTCGCGGACCTGACCTTCGAGCAGATCCGCGCCGTGGATGTCGGTGCGGGGGAGCGGGTTCCGACGTTCGAGGAGGTGCTCGACGCGACCACCGTGACCCTGCAGGTGGAGATCAAGGCCACCTCGGCGGTCGACGAGGTGGCGCGGATCGTCGCGGCACGTCCCGACGACGCCCGCCGCATCCAGTTCACCAGCTTCCTTCCGGAGGCGCTGCTGCGGCTGCGTGAGCTCGCCCCGGACGTGCCGCGCGGGCTCATCACGATGGGTTACCCGGCCGCCGAGCGGCACCCGGACGGGATCGAGGCGGTGCTCGAGGCGATCGGGGCGTCGACGTTCTACAGCGGCTGGGACGGGTTGACCGTCGACGTCGTGCGGCGGCTGCAGGACGCCGGCTACGCGGTGGGCGCGTGGCCGGTCCGCAGCATCGGCGACGTGCGGCAAGGCCTGGAGTGGGGTCTGGTCAGCGGGACCGTCGACGACCCGCGCGCGGGGGTCGCGTGGCTGGCGGAGGCGCGACAGCTCGTGCGGCAGGGCTAGACAGCTCGCATCCCACGTCAGGTTCCTGAGTTGAGACGCCGCCGGCGCCGTCACCCATGGGTGTCGGCGCCGGTTCGGCGTTGCGATGGGGGACGATCCGCTCGTCCGGCAGAAGCCGGGAGTCGGCTTCGGAGGTGGCTAGGCCTGCGGTGCTCCGACGGGGATGGTGTCACCGAAGTCTCCGGCGTCACCGGCGTCGCCGCATCCGCAGTCGCCGCAGCCGCAGCCCCCGGCTCCGCATTCGCCGGCGTAGCTGTCGTCGTCGGCGTCGCAGTCGAGGGTGCCGCCGAAGCGGTCGGCGAAGTCGTCGTCGAGTTCGTGGGTGAGGTCGTGGAGTTCGTCGACCAGGTTCAGCAGGTGCTGCGGCGCGAACGGGTCCGCGTCGACGATGGTGGACGCCAGCAGGTGCCCGTCGTCGAGGACGAACCGCAGCCGCGGCCACTCGTGTGCCAGTTCGACGAGCTGCTCGGCGGCCTTGGCGCGGTCGGTGAGCCCGTCGAGGAGCGAGGACCACACGTGCAGCTGCGGGCCGTCGTCGGCGACCGTGACGAACACGCCGAAGCCGTGGACGGGGATGACGATGTCGCCGTCCTCGTCGGTCTCCGGGGCTTCACCGAGCAGTTCGGTCAGCGCCCGCACGCACAGCGCGTGCAGCTGGTCGCGGTCCTCGGTGGCGACGGCGTAGGTGCCGTCGAGCTGCAGCGGCTGGTCGTCGGTGTGGTCGTGCTCGGTCATTGCGTCCTCTTTCCGGCGCCGGCCGGGTGTGGGGCGAGGCGCTGTCTGGTGCGGGTGTGCGCGTACACCGTAGCGCGGCACGGGCGGGCGGGGTGGCCGGGTTGGTGTGCGGCTTTCCGGACCTCGAGGTCTGTGGTGGGAACCGGTTCAGTCGAACAGGTCGGGCTGGTCGGGTCCGTGGTCGAAGAGTTCCGTTTGCCGTGGTCGGCGGGGTGCGCCGAGGGTAACGAAGCGGAGGGCGGCGCGGAGCGAGTCGACGGTCTGCTGCCACCCGGCGGCCTCGTCCTCACACATCTCGCGTTCGTCGTCATCGGCGTCGTCGGATTCGTAGGCGCGGACGGTGTTGCCCCGCCACTCGACGACCTGTTCCTCGCTGATCCGGATGTACTCGAGGATGGTGTCGCGGTCACGGTCGCACACCTCGGCGACCTGCTCGGCGTCCAGCGCGCCGACTCCATCGGGGTCGAGATGGATCAACGTCAGCAGTCCGGCGGGCAGGTCGGGTTCGCATTCGTGGTCGGAGAACGCGGCCTCGGGTTCCGTGGCGCGGGACTCGTCGCAGAATCGGCCGCCGAGTCGGTGGGCGAACTGGTCGTCGAGGCCGCGGAGGAAGGTGGTCATCCGGTCGAGGTGGTCGCCGAACTGTTCGTGGGAGAACGGCAGCCCCGGCACGTCGATGACGGCGTTCACCTGATCGGCGGTCAGCGTCAGCCGGATGAACGCCAACTGCGAGTTGAGGTCGGCGAGCACCTCGGCGGCGCGGGTGCGTCCGGTGACGTCGCGCAGCAGCGGCACCAGGATCCGGACCTGTGGATCCTTGGCGTGGGGGAGCACGTACCCCGCGAATCCGTCGAGAATGACGGGGAAGTCGTTGTCCTCGTCGGTGACGGGCGGGGAGCCGAACTTCCACGCCAGCGCCCGGGCGACCGCCTCGTGCAGTTCGGTGGGGTTGGTCGGATGGTCGAGTTCGGGCAGCACCATCGGCGCCGGCTCCTCGGGAGCATCGGCCATCGCCGGCGTCAACGCCAACGGGCCCGCCGACGTGCGGGCGTGCACGAAGCTGGGGTGTGGAATGCCGGCCACGTCGCGCAGCATCGCCACCGCCTTCACCGCGGCGAGGTCCACGAGCCGCTGCGGGATGCCGAGGTGGACCGTGTCGGGCTCGTCCGAGCCGACGGGCCGCCAATCGCCGGTGCGTGCCAGGTCGAGGAGGTCCCGGTTGTCGGCTAGGCCGTCGACCCGGGCGAAGCACACCAGGTGATCCTGGGCGAGCCAGTAGTCGAGCGTCACGGACAGCTTCGAGTAGTCCGCCGACGCCGCACCGACGATGAAGATGTCGTCGGCGCTCATCGTCGCGAGGTGGTCGGCCAGGGCCGAGCGAAACACCCGCCACGACGCGTCGACGGCCTCGTCGAACACTTCCACCTCGGACACCAGAACCCCCTGTCGTGCTGCGACTTCCCCGGACGATCGATGCACTCGGTGGAGTGCCTCGCGTCCTTTGCAGTGACGCTATCGCGAGGCACCGACATCCTGGACCGCGCCGCGGGATGTAGGACCGGTCGGCGGCAATTCCTATACGCGGAGCTCGAGCCGTGGGCGGGGAATGTCGACGACTGACGCACGTGGGGCGGATTCGAGTGGTCGTCACAACATAGTCGTTTTTGGTGCCAGACCCTCGGCGAAAACCTGTGGCGGTGTGTGCCAGTCGAGGATCTTGCGGGGGCGGTTATTCAAACGGTGCTCAACATCGCGAAGTACCTCGGGGCCGTGGACGGACAGGTCAGTGCCTTCGGGGAAGTACTGACGAAGCAGACCATTCATGTTCTCGTTCGTGCCGCGCGGCCAGGGTGACGCCGGGTGGGCGAAATAGACGCCCTCGGCGAACAGGTGACCGACAAGATCGTGGCGCGCCATCTCCGAACCCTGATCCCAGGTGATCGTCCAACGCACATTTTTCGGGTATCAGCTCGAAGAGCGCACCCGAGGCGAACGGTGTTCGTGGATCGGTCGACTCGGGAGGGAACGACTGTTCGCACAGTCCCCACATGTGCGGAACCATTCGATGTTGGCTGCGTCGACGAGCTGATGCGTTCCGTCCTCGCCAAGAAGTGGACCTGTTCGACGAGTTCGCGCGGCGGAGTTATGCCAAGGAGTCGGATTCCGCCGCGACCGATGCGGCGTGGGACGCTGGCGTCGCGCCGACGGAGCAGGACTTCGTGCGAGCCGAGCAGGTGCGGTTGGGGCTACGGTCCGACGCCTGACAGACGGCCACGGTCGACACGGCGCGGTGGCAGTTGCCGCGCAGTTCGTGTCGGGACACGTAATATTCGCCCTATCCGTCGCGGAGGGGACTGCCGTGGCCATTGACAAGAAGGACCGTATGCACGGCGTGGGACTTGTCGCCATCGCCGACTCATCGAACTACCATAGGCCGTCGTCGATGCAGGTGACGTGGGGTAGGCGGACTCGCAACCTGGTTCGGGTGCCCGACCCTGGGCAGGTCAGGCAGAGTCCGGTCAAAGCGATCGCGCAACCGCCCGGGCTGCAGGCAGGTCCGACAGCGTGGATCGTCCGCGACGGGCTGGCATTCGATCCAGGTCAGGTCCTCGCTGATGGCGGCGCCGGTTACAAGTGACCTTGAGTTCGACGGTATGGCGGATTGTGTCGGCGACCAGGCCCGTAGTGTTGGTCATGCCTCCTGTGGTTGTGCGATGGGTGGTGTCGGAACCTTCATCCTCATACGGCCGGACTCGCCTACTTCGGAGGCCTTACCTCATCACCCAAAGAACCGGCGTCATACACTCCCGATCGGGAAGAGCCGGACTACATGACCGCCGACAGTGGATACCCGCCGCAGAACCCACCTGGTGCCGTTGCATCGCGCGACAGTGTCACGGACGAGCAAGTCACGAGACGTAGGTGACGCCCTCGAGTGTCCGAAGCAACTGCTCCGCCGCGCCGTCGTCGAACCACGTCAGGTGAACACTTCCTCGCGCACTCGCGACTGCACGATAGAGCGGGACACGCTGCGCCGGCGCAGTCACGTCATCGACCACCGCATCGAGCTCAGCTACCACGATCTTGTCGAATTCCACTCCGCGGACCAGATTCTCGCGAATCAAGGTCACCCCGGCCCCGGAGGCGCGTTGCTTCAGCGGCCCTGTCCGTTTCGGCCAGATCGGTGTGAAGGCCTTCTCCTCGACCGCCCGACGGAGATACTCACTCAACAACTGGAACCGGCCCTCGGTGCGACACGTCACCGCGATCCGCTGCCCCCGAGACACCCGTGCCAACGCTGCCACGAGCCGCACAAGCTCCCGCTCGTCGATAACCCCCTGTGCGGTCACCGCGCCCCGCTCACTCACACCCTGCACCGCATCCGGGAGAATTCGGTCGGGGACGAGTGAGGACGCGAGCTGCGCCTTCGGCCCGTTCCACCGATGGCCCACGGTCAGCGTCGCCCGCGACTGCGGCTGGTACGCCTTCTCCACCGCTGTCACCGTCGCCTGCCCGGCATCGACGACCACGCTCGGGTCATGCAGAATCGTGGACCTCTTCGCGAACATCGCTGCGACCTGGTGGAACTCGGGTGGCATGTCGTGTGCATCATCGACGATCAACGCCCAGGCGCCCGGGGTCGCCGCCGAGCTCGGGCGTCGCTTCGCCACCGCCACGAGCGCCTGCATCCAGAACTCGGGCCCCTCGGCGCCGCTGCCACGCAGCCCCGGCACCATCAGGTCCAATAACTCCCACTGCGTCATGATGCGAGCGGTGTCCTTCTTGGTGGAGAACCGGCGGACCATACACACCTTGCGGAGCTGATCCGGCACCACGACCAGGGGAGTGTCCCCGGCGGCCCGGTGCAGCAGCGCACGATAGACCGCCATCGCGGTCTTTCCCGTCCCGGGGCCCCCGGTCACGAGCTGCGCCCCGGTCATCGGCAACGCCAGCACAGCGTCCTGCTCGGCGACAAGCTCGGCGTACGTCGGCCTCATCGCGGCCCCACCAAACCCGCGGCCGCAGCCTCGGACGCGTCGAACAGCCCATCGAAGTAGCCGACAGTCCGGTTCGCGTCCACCACCAGCAACCGATCGAGGAGATGATTGCCGCACTCGCAGCTCGTCTCCGACACATAGCTGCACGCGTGGCACGCCGCATGCCCGAGCCCGTCGAACCCCGCCCCGAACTGCTCCGAACACAACGGATCCGACGAACACCAGGCAGCCTCCTGCAGGGTTTCGAGCAGCACCCGCAGCAGGTTGGGGGCCTCACCCTGCCGGACGAGGCCACCGAGCGTGCCCTCCGAGTCACCCGCCGCCGTGTAGATCAACACCCCACTCATCTCCGCGGAACCGTCAGGGCCGGACCTCGAGTACAACCGTTCCCGCAGCGACGAGACCCCATAACCGGATTCGAAGGCGAGCCGTCGAATCAGCAGATGCGCGAGCGTGTGCAGCAGCAGAAAACGAGGCGACAACACCGGACCGGTCGTCCGCTCGAGGTACCCACGAAGATGAGAATCGTCGAGATTGTCGGCGAGGCGCCGGACCCTCCGCTGAACCTCCCGCTGACCCTCCCAGACGGCAAGACGGTCAGTGTTCAACGACAGGAAGATGCCCTCACCGAACACCTCACTCGCCGGCAACCTGCTCGACGCCGCCCCTCCCTCGACGCCGCGCCGCCCGTCTGCGCGGACGAACCCGTCAAGGCGGCCCGGGGCGAGCCGATGAAACCCCTCGAGGACCCGAACCTCACGCAACCTGTCCACGAGGACCACCGACCCGAAATGGTCCTCGGCGAGCTCGCCGATGGCATCTCTGCCGCCACCGGTCCCGAGCCCGACCCGACGGGAAACGAAATCCTCCGTCACCAACCCGTCCGGGGCGCAGAACGCAGCCCACTCCCCGGAAATCAGCCCATGCGCGTCAGTCGTCGTCGCCGGGGTGCTCGCCTCCCCGGAGAGCACCCCGAGGACAAACTCCCGCGGCTGCTCGACGTCTACGACGAGCCGATCGACCATGCCGACCACGACGTCCTCGTCGAGGGCGTGGCCGGCCTCGAGAAGGTTCGCGATTACTCCGTAGTACAGGGATCGTCGGATCGCCTCGGCCGCCTCCGACTCGCCGATGTCCGAGTTATCGGACGGAACTTCGATCGACGTCCACAGGGTCGGGTAGTACAGGTTGCTCGCCCCACGCTGCAACGCCCGCGGCGTCTCACCGCATGGCTCGCTGTCGCCACGCTGCCATGGATTGCCGCCGCGGCAAGAAAATCCCATGCTACCAAGCGAATTCGACGCAGTTATGCCAGCGAGGGTGTTGGATGCCCCGCACGCCCCGCATCGAACCGCCACCCCCTCGAGGCCCGCCGACAGTGAATCGGCCACCGCATCGAAATACAGTTCCGTTCGCCGTTCACACCGCCGGTGCGCCTCGGTTCCCCGGAAATGCGCATACCACTGCCAGTCGACGTCGTCGAGATGCCCCGCCGAGCACGCCTGGACGATCCGCATCGGCACCAGCTGCGGGTGCGATGGACACCGCGAACACCGCGGCACTTTCCCCCGCTCTTCCATGCCCTTGTGCCACTGCACCATTCGCCGACACGACTTGCAGAACAACCAGGCCGGGAATCGGATGAACGGTACATCACCAGAGCCGGTCGAGTACACTCTCTCCGATTCATCCGTCCTCGGCGTCACCAACTTCGGACCACCGAGCAGCGCACGCAACCGCTCCGAAGCCACCTCGTCGAGCGCCTTCAACCAGTGCGAGGTGTCCGCGGCAACGAACGACTCACCGTTGATGTCGAGAATCGCGCCCACACCATACGGCGACACGGTCTGCGCCAGACGTAGATTGCGCTTCACTTGCGGCTCCTCTTCGGCGTCCCCAGCACGTACACCTCACCCTGCCGGTCAACATTGCGCATCGACCGCATCGTCGGCACCCCGTGACTGCCCTTCCAGAAATCCCTCAACAGCCGCGCATCGTCATCGACCATTGACGTGAAATGCAACCGACGACCCGACACCTCCGCCGTCGCAGCCGCCGAACACCACTCCTCGAGGAAACGCTCGAGCTCCGTACGCACACTTGCGGACTCCCTCCGATCGACACGATCGGCAACCTCCACGAGCTGATCGATCATCGCCCGGGCATCCCCCTCGACTTCCCGAATCCGACTGGCATCGACACCGTCCCGCAGCCCGACCTTGTGCCGCATGACGATGACAAACGCCGCGTGCAACGCCCGCGCCCGCGACGGCGCCGAATACGGCGTCACACTGGACGGCTCGACGAACCGGTACAGCGAACTGTGATACGCCCGAAACCCCTCGTAATGGGACCGATCCCGCGGCCGCGTCGGCCGGAACAACCCGACCACAAGACCAGGATCACGGCGCCCCACACGGCTCGTCGCCTGAATGTACTCGGCCGTCCCCTTCGGCTGCCCATTGACCAACATCAACCCCAGCCGCGGCACATCCACACCCACCGAAATCATGTTCGTCGACGCAAGCACATCCACACAGCCCGGTTCACCGAACGTCTTCGATAGCCGCTCGAGCAACGCCGGCTGCTCACTGCGCCGGATGTTCGACGTCAGCTCCTCCACCTCGACCCGGCGTGCCCCCGTATCGAACATCGTCGCGAGCCGCGCCGGAATGTCATCACCCGCCATCGTCACCGTGCGACCAAGCTCCCGCAGCGACCCGTGATACACCACCTGAGTCCAGAACAGGTCACGTTCGGGCCCCTCGAGACCGAGCGCGATCGGAGCCTGCAGCAACGCCGTCGACGTATGCACCGTCGCCGAATCGGATGTGTGCCCCTGCGCCATGATCCCGACATACGTCCGGCCCGCCGCAGACGGGTCGGTGCGGGCGAAGAAACTGTCGCTCTCGTCGAGACCCGGCGGCGGGAACACCGCAGTTCGCCGACCGTACAAGCCGAGCACCTGCTCACTCGCCCGCCGCACCGTCGCCGTACTCGCAATCACCTTCGACGGCCGCCCACCCGTCTCACACAACATGCCGATCGCATGCTCGTACACACCCACCGTCGTACCGAGCGGCCCGGTCAGCAGATGCAACTCGTCCTGAATGATCAGGCTCGGCGGCAAGAACTCCCCACCACTACCGAAGAAACACCCACCGCGACCCTCCCAGGCGAGATCAGCGAACTTGTCCACAGTGCCGAGGACGAATGACGGCACCTTCTGATACAGATCCTGATCCACCACGTGAACGGGCAGCACATCGTGGAACTCGCAATCGACCCGCGGGCAGTTGAAAGTGAACTTGTTGTCGTCCGCGACAATGCCGTAGTCCGCGTCGCGCCGACTACGCGTACGCGGCACGATCTCCGTTCCACACCACGGGCACCGCTCGAGAAGGAACACATCCTCCGTCTCCTGCGCGTGCCGCAGGTCCGTGAACAATTCAGCCGCCTTGCTGAGCTTGTTCGGAGTGGTCGCATCACCCACCCACAACCCGATGGAGAACGGACGCTCCCCAAGCTCACGATCACCCTGCCGTCGGAGCCATTCGCACGCCATCACCATCCCGGCCGCACGCTGGAACTGCTGCGTCGTCAACAGACTCAGGGTGTACCGGCTCAGCACAGCCGTGCCCGCACCCGCGGCACCTTCGATCAAGCGGCGCCGGATCATCTCGAACGCCGCGAGCAACAAATACGCCTCGGTCTTACCGCCACCGGTGGGAAACCACAGCAAATCCACCGTCTCGCGATCCTCGTCCTGATCGTCGACGAGACTCCCGACGACAGTCAGGAAAAAGCCCATCTGGAACGGACGCCAGCTCCGCGCCCGGCGATCAGGCGCGGCGAGGTCGGCAGGCTCGGACAGTGAACGCCGCACCCCCGCCAGCGCCGGGCCACCATGAACGGCCTGCAACAACATGGCACGGTTCGCGAGCACGAACGCCTCGAACGGCCGATCGTCCGGGCCGCTCGTCAGCACATCCACCCCACGACGCATCCGGCCGAGCGTCGACGAAACACGGCCGAGGATGCGGCCCGCGGCCGCTGCATCACGGCCCCCGAGGTCCGCCGCAGCCACCGCGAGATTCTTCGACCACCGCTCGTACGAATCGACAAGACCAAGGAGGGCGGCGCGCACCGCATCGCGATCATCGTCTGCGTACGCGAGGTAACGCTGATCCACAGCTCTCACATCGACATCACCGGCCGGTGCCACCGACGGAACCGTGTACTGCGGCAGCACATCCGCCCACACATGGTCCACACCGTCGCCGCCGTCCCCCCACATCGCGGCACAACCGTGGCCCACCGCAAACGTCCGATGCGCACGAAACCTCAACGCAAGCTCGTCCGCCTCCTCGTCGGCGACGACAGCACTCGCCGACGGATACTCCAGAAACTCTCCATCATCGCACCGAATGGACAGCCCACACTGAAACAACTGCTTGTCCCACAACCCCTCCGGCTTGCCTCCACTCGCGGTCCGATGGCCATTGCGCAGGGTAATCGTGACCAGCGCTCCCGCCGGCACCGGCCGCCACTGCACATCAACAATCCCGGCGCCGCCGAGAACCGGAAGAGACCCCACTCCCGACACCGAGACAACCTCATGCTCGGCTGGCTGATGAACCCATCGCCGCTTCTTCCCGCCGGCATCCCGAGCCGCACCATCGTTGCCGACACCCGCACGCGACGACTCCACCGCGACATCATCGGGACTCGTCGAACCAGGACCGGTGTGCTGCCCCGCCGAACCCACCACGGTCAGATACCGCGACGCCGTCACACCAACAGAGAGGGAGGACGCGGTGGTGAACGCCGTCAACCCCAGCGACGACGGCAGGTAGCTTGCGGCCGGGGTGCGCTCCGGCTCCAAGTCCTCAACGGCCGTGGCGGGATTCAGCGTGCGATTGAAGTCGCCGGTGCCATCTTCCTCAACATCGTCAACCAGCCCCGTCGTCCGAACAGATGAATCTCGACCGCCCGACTCGGGAAACAGCGTGCCCATCAGATACCGGCGGTTCGGCGGCTCCCAGATGACCTCGCCTGCGCCGCCCGCCGGGCCGACAAGCTCCCGACGAAGGTAGCTGACCAGCTCGTTTCGGACCGACGCAAAGTCCGGTTCGGTCTCGCGCTCACTCATTTCCGCCACACCTCTCTGCATCAGTACCCGTGCACATTACGGTGCCGCCGCACCCCGATCGGCATAACACCGTGCCCGGGGTGTCAGTGCCGGCTGTCATCATCAGGCGTCGAAACGCTGATGCTGGCACACCGAAACGAGATGCACATGACCGTGGCACCACCCACCTCGTCACGACTCACAGCGCTACTCGGGGCGCACCTGCCGACCGTTGCCAACCACGCCGGCTTCGCGGACACGCTCGCGGACCTCTTCGGCGCCGAACGCGTGCCGCGGTCCGAGGTGGAGAAGCTCCTCAATCAGCAGCCACCACCGGCGCCCGTCGTAACGCCACCCGTCGTGACGCCACCCGTCGTAACGCCACCCGTCACTTCGGCGTCGCGCACCGACCCGTCCGAGGCTGACGACGATTTCGATTTCGACGCCTACATCGCCGCCCGGCCGAAGTACTCCGCCGACGGTCACAGAGGGGATACCCTCACCCACTATTTCGCCGACATGCGCCGATTCCGCCTCCTCCACCCGGAGGAGGAAGTGCAGCTCGGACGAGCAATCGAACTCGGCCTCATCGCGCAACACCACCTCCAAGCAAACCCGTCATCGCTCGATGCGGAATACCTCCGTCTCATCGAACTCGAAGGCAACCGCTCCAACGAGACGATGATCACCGCGAACCTCCGCCTGGTTGTGTCGATTGCGCGGCGTTACCAGAATCGAGGCCTTCCCTTCGAGGATCTCATTCAGGAGGGAAACCTCGGACTCATTCACGCGGTCAAGAAATTCGACTACCAGAAGGGGTTGAAATTCTCGACCTACGCCACGACGTGGATCACGCAACACATCACCCGGGCAATCGCAGATTACGGACAGCTCATTCGCACACCGGTCCACTTCTACGAAAAGCTGACCAAGATCCACCGAGCAGCGGCCGCCTTCGAATCAGAGTTTGGCAGACCACCCACCCTGAGCGAACTCGCCAACCTCACCGGCCTCACCACCGCGGCGATCGACGAAGCACGAAAGCTCGACCGACAACCCATCTCCCTCAGCACGCCGCTCGGGGAGGACTTCGACCTCGCCGCCACCCTCAGCGACAGGCACTGCTCGACGCCGTGGGAAGGCTCCGGCAACCGGGGATGGAGCTGGGACATCATCGATCGGAACATCTCCTACGACGATATCCTCGAATCACTGAAATACTGTGATCAGCGTGAGCGAGAAATTGTTCACCTCCGCTTCGGGTTCGCAGACGGAGTCCCGCGGACACTCGACGAGATCGGCCGCGATCACGGCGTCACCCGGGAACGGATCCGGCAGATCGAGTCGAAGGTGATCAAAGTACTGCGAGAGTCCCTCGAACGAATGTCCTGCTTCGACTACGTACCACTCGACGAGGAGGAACTTGCGAAGCTGCGGGGACGAAAGGCACGTCCGAAGACGTCGAAGAAGTCGTCAACCGCGGCACCTGATTCGCCGACCCTCCCGGAGATGTCACCTCGGCCCCGGATCGCAACCAGTTCGAAAGAAGGCGAAATCGCCGTCGTCGAACGGATGATCCTTGACTGGGCCAGTCAACGTGTACTCGCGTCGGGCGACCTCTCCAGAATTGCCCGTGCCGCTGGGGTGGAAACGGCCGAGGTCAAGGCCAGCATCCGAAGGCTCGCTCGGAAGGGCGAGATCGAAACAGGCTACGAATCGCGACGCGGATACATCTACAGGATTGCGTCGTAACTGTTATTGTTCCCAATCCCGAATGAGCAGCCTCGTATAGGCGGCGCCAACTGGTAGCTGGATCGACAAAGGGGGCTCTTCCGAGTTGGCAGGGGGAGCGGCCTGTCACTGGATAAGTCCCACCGAGACTGGCGGGTGCAGCAGGCCCACCGTAGCCGCCGCTGCTGATTCTCCGGGTTGCGGAACCGAACGCGATCCTGTCGACGCACTTGACGATCCGGTTATGGCCCTCGCCGAAGGCGTTCGACAGGCCGGTCTCGCCGGCGAGATCATGGGTCCCGCCACGTGGCGTCGTGTTCGTGCACGCGGCGATCTCGGGCACCGAGCATGCGGCACAGAACTTCTCACCCATCGCCACAAAACCGGCGTCATCGACTCCCGGTTGGGGAGAGTCGCAGAAGGTGTTGGTGCAAAACCACTTCCCGCTTGCGCCACATCAGGCTCGGTTGGTCCGGGTCATCGCGATATCCCGTGGACGGGCGCTGACCCACGCGGGTGAGTGAACTGCGTGGCGGTGACGACTGCAGCGCTACCCGACCTCTATCGCCCTGCACTATCGCAATCTGGAAGCGATGCGGACCTTGGACTGGTCGAGGGGTCGTCGTCAATGTGAACTGACGAGTAAATGAGGCCATCCGACCTCACCCTGCCCGACTCGAGAAGTAGGTCGAGACAGGCATGTAGTCGGTCGGAAGCCTGCGCCGAGATTCGTGCGACACCGAATTGTGCGGCGGTTCCGCGGAACAACTCGTCGCGGCGAATTCTGTCCTGCGCAACCATTTGCATCGCGTTGGCGATCTCTTCGGGCGCGATCTCCAGAAGGGGACGGCTCGTCCTGGCGTGTCCCCAGTGGATAGGTCCACCCTGATCTAGAGTCCTGTGGCCCGAAACCGGGCCGGAAGGGACGATGAAAAACATGGCTGGCCGGAAAAAGCACTCCGCGGAGGACGTCGTGCGCAAACTGCGCCGCGCGGACGAGCTCGCAGCCGCAGGCAAGACCAACGATGAGATCGCCGCCGAACTGCAATCGTTCTGCGCCGGGAGGGTCGGGTTGTCGTACATCCCTCCGGGTACGCCGTGGAACAACGGCTACATCGAGTCGTTCAACAACCGACTGCGACGAGAGTGCCTGAACCGCAACCATTGGACGAACATGCTCGAGGCTCGGGTCGTCATCGGCGACTTCAAGCATGAGCACAACACCCGGCACCGTCATTCGGGCCTGGGCTACCTGACTCCGGTCGAGTACGCTGCGCGATGCAGCCACCAGCACCATCCCGTGGCCTGCGAGATGAACTGAGATCGGTATCAATCACAACCTGGCTCTGAATCCGGGTGGACCGACTATCGGGGACCTGCCACCCGGCTGCGGATCCTTAGTGTTGCGGCATGGCCGGTGTGACCGCGGGTCTGTTGCGTGTGCCCTGACGTGGCTAGGAGCGAAAGCAGTGCGAGGTGCTGATCATCCGGCCGTGGCGAGTGCACGGGCAACCGGAGGGTCACTCATCATCGCCGCGCTGGCGTCTCGTCGGAGGAGCATCTGCAGACAGGATAGTTGCTGATTCGACAGCGGCCTCGGTGATCTGACGCCGCAGTTCATCCTCATCAAGCGCTTCGAATTCGATGATCGCGCTGGAACGTAGGATTCGCTTGAGCACATCGCGAAGCAGCTGGCGGTCGTTCACCCCACCTCGGTCGATGTCCGGCCACGCATCGGCGAGCGCCCGCACGAGTGCGCGACTTCCGCCGATCGACCTGCGTCGGGCAAAGATCTGATCGAACGCTGCCTCGCCGAATGCGTCGAGAAGGCGGTACGGCTCTGCCGACTGCGGTACTGAGAGTAGGTGGGCACGCCACCACAGTCGACCCCAGACATGGCGGGTGATGTCGGTTCCCAGAATTCGGTCGGTGGGTGGATTTGGGTAGCGCCAGTATGAGACGTCGGGTAGCAATACCAGCGCAAGAAATGCCCAGATCGAGCGCACAGAAGCCTCGGCCGCCACCAGTCCAGATCGCTCGTGAAGAAGCTGGGCTACCTCCAGGTCGAACGAGGCGCGCTCCGCACGCCGGCCTTCGTCCGGGAACCCTGCGTTTTCCGCGGCCTTGACGATGCGTTCTCGCAGGTCCTGAAGCTCGTCCTCAGTGACACGGCGTCCGCCTGTCGCGGCGAACACCGCAGACCTGTGACGGAAGGCAGCCATGTCTTGAAGCTGTGCCGGGGTTGACCGAGTGTACTGGTGGTGCAGTTCGTGAGCTGCTCGATCAAGGAGTCGGGGGTACAGAACGCTGGTCATGGGGCCGCCAACATATCTGTCGCATCCTGCATTCGGCTCGTGAAAAGCGCGGGCTCGGAAAGCCGTTCTCGCCGAAGCGCCTCCACACTGAAGGCTGGGAAGGTCATTCGGAGCACGGCAGCCAGGAGTGCACCCAGCGATCCCGCTGGGTAGTCGACGTCTTCGTCGAAGTCTTCATGCGTCAGCGCCCGTTCGATCAGTGCTCGTTGCACATCGGTTCGGAGCGTGGAGAGGACCCGCAGGTCGGAGTCCGAGGGAGATCCCGCGGCAGCCAATGAGTTGACCACAACCTCTCGGCGTTCATTGGCGAGCAGCAGGACAGAGCCCAGCGCGGCCGCCTCCAAGTCCTCACCGATCTCGAGGTACCAGCTGGCCTTGGTCGGATAGGGGAGGTCGTGGAAGTCGGCGATCGCCAGGGGGAACAACACGGCATCGCCCTGCAAGAGAACTGAAAACCTGTCCTGCCACAGCACGCTTCCTGGGCGGCGGGCCGCCGCTACGGATCCACCCACCGTTGGTCGTCTCAGCGTCAACACAGTCGCGAGTTCGAGAACACCGCCGAGCTCGTCTCCGTCGAGTTCGAACTCGACGTTCAGTTCCACCCCGTCACGAGCGGGCACCTCGGCGCGCCACGCCCTTCCTCTCAACGCTGAACTCGTCGAAGCCCAGCGGACAGTCAGATCGACCTCTGCATCTTCGGGGAGGCCACTGAGTCGCCTTGCTCGCAACCCGTCAATGATCACAGGCCTACAAATCGACAGGCGGGAGTCGTAGTCCCAATCTGGCAGCTCCCGTGGCAGTTCCTCCGTGCCGTCCACTGCTACGCGTGACCACGGGCCGGGTATGACGATGTCAGTAGGGGGCCGGAGGTACGGATACGCCCGACTCATGCTGCGTCCTCCTTTACGGTCGTGCCGACGACGGTTACGTCGGTGACCGTGTCAGGTACCGGATTCACGACAATTTCGAACTCGGACGGACTGTCCACGATGCAAGTTTCCTCGTTGTGTTCGCCTGTGGGCGTCAACCAGCAGTGAACCGAGGGTTGGGCTGCGCCGGCGGGAGCTTCGTCCTCAGTGCCTTCCCACGTTGCTACCGTCAGGCGCGCGGAGAGGTGAACGGGGCCAGGGCCGGCAACTGAGAACCGCTGAACTATGACGACCTCGCCATTTCGTTCCTCCACGCGGGGGTCGTCCACGGTGGTGACACGAACTCGATCGCTTGGTGTAGACGAGCGTCGGCCCGGTCGACCCGAGCTGGTTGTTTCTCGTGCACCGCTGGAATTGCCGCAGCCAGGAGTTTTGTTGGCGGGATGAGGTAGTTCAGGTTCTGTGAAGGCAGCTGCGACCAAACCTCCGAGGAAGTTGCTTGCAGCGCCGAGCGCGACTCCACTGGTGGATGCAGTCGCAGTCGTGACAGGAGTGCGGAATGCCGAAAGCTGTTCTCGGATCCGGGTGAAGGTGACTTTCACGAATGTTCGAGAATGCCCGGATAATTGCTCGTGAACCCACTGGTCATGTGTGGGTGGCTCAGCGGCGGCGAACGTGTCGTCCAGTTCGTCATCAGCACGAAAGACACCCGCATATGCCTTGTTGACAGACCCCGGCTTTGGTCCTTCGTAGTACTGCACGACGAGTTCAGGCGAGCGCATCAAGCACACGTGGTGTGGATCGCCATCCACTCCGGCGTAGCTTGATGCGAGCGGAATTGAGTCAGCGGACATCGGGACGACCACTGTCTTTTCGAGAGCGAAACGTCCTAATGGCTTCCGTGGATTCTTGCATTCGAGTGTCATCGCCCGTTCCGACTGCAGCCGTCGATG
Organism: Rhodococcus sp. NPDC003348; assembly: GCF_053589375.1. Taxonomy (NCBI): domain Bacteria; kingdom Bacillati; phylum Actinomycetota; class Actinomycetes; order Mycobacteriales; family Nocardiaceae; genus Rhodococcus; species Rhodococcus sp. NPDC003348. The sequence goes on along the minus strand of NZ_JBSFRT010000015.1, from coordinate 54,383 downwards.
CGCGGAAACGAACATCCGGAGTGGATAGACCTTGGCAGGATCTGGAACTTCAAAGGTTTCGCCACCTGCAGAAACCTCGGGAATGAGCCGCTGATTACCCCGCTCAGGCAGCATGATCGGCCACACGTGCCATGCGATCGTGTTGGCGAGGTGTCTTGCCGCGGAAGCGATGTCCTCGAAGTCGTCGAGATCGGGATCGAGCACGGTCAAAGTCGTACCTGATTCCTGTTCCGCAAAAGGCCGAAGCCCCAATGTCCGCGCGACGCTGTCCGCCTCTGCGCCGATGAGCGGTTCTACATGTTCACCCTGTACGTCGCCCCACCAATGACGTCCGGTGTACGGTCTGGCATCCGCATCTGTGCGCACTTTGCTGTCGTACGAGTCACCCAACGCGATGCCGATCAGTCGGGACGTCAGGCCGACGCCGGGCACTTCGGTGCGCGTGTAGACCAGAATGGTTCCGACGCGGGACAATCGGTACAAGACCGCCTTGCCGTAGCCGTAGGTGCCGCCTCCTTGGAAAGTGTCGCGCTTTTCGCCGACATTGAGGACAAACGAGATCCAGTCGCGCCGGCCCTCCGCGAGCTCGTCCGCGCGCGTTGGCCCGCCGAGCCCTTTCGTACCCCGATCGACGACGGATAGCAGCCTCAGATTAGGAGTCCGGACGACCTTGCCTACGCCGAGAAAGGGCTGCGTTTGTGGAGGTGGGGTCAGCAGGCGCTCCCAAGCCGGCCGGTGAGTCGGCGACACAGTGGTCAGCTCGAGCCGGTATGTCGTCGGTACTGCGGGAAGGCGTGCATCCCAAGAGTTCTGGGCGGTTTCTCGGACGAAGACGGTCAGGGGATCGACCGGAGGTCTGCCGAGCTGATTGCGAATGCCCTCGGAGGCGATGGCGCCGGTCGGCGGGAATGGCTGCGACCACCATCTTGGTGTCGTCATGGCTGCCTCATGAAGGTCGCGAGTGCATGGTCGTCGAGGCGGGAAGCCGCCGCGGGTGCGCTGTCCAGATCGACAACGTAGGTGATGTCCTCGATGCCTGTCGGCACCGCATCTCCCACGAAACTTCCTGCGACGACACGCGGGAACTGAGGCCCGACCTCGTAGGCGCGATGTTCGACCACTTCGAAAGCTCGCCGTGCGTAGAACTCACGCTCGGACTCGCGGTAGCCGTACTCGAGTAGCAGCTTGCGGAACTCGGCCGGGTCGTCCGTGAGATCGTTGATCTCGTCGACGAGAGCGGGGACCGGAATCCCCTGGCCCGTCGCCAGCCGGAACCACCTCATGATCAGTCGACCCGGCGTCGCGAGGTCGAGTTGGGCTGCACCGTTGATTCGCACGAGGCGACCTTCGGCCGCTGAGGTGGTCTTGACCTCGATAGCATCGACTCCGCGGTGGAAATCCTGTGCCGCGCGCTGTGGCCCGGTCCAGAACATCACCGCGCCGGAGTCGTACGCCAGCATCTCGCGCAGTACGTACAGTTCACCGAACAGTCCGGCCAATGCTGACGGAGACAGCGCCTCGTACGCCCCGGCCAGAAGGGATTTCCAATCGGCGAGCACCTTCTTCAGAGCCGCGACGGCCCTGTCCGGATGAGCAGCTACCCGCTCGATCACCTCGACGCAGAGTGCGGTGAACAGATCGCTCTGATCTGACTCGACCAGCTCGAGGCACGCGTACGCGCGGTATGTGTCCTCGTCCTCCAGCGTGCGACGCCGGACGACGACCGCGCGGCCGTCGAGATCCTCCTGCAGCGATTGCTTTGCCATGATCGGGACGAGGAGTGCGTGACTGCCAGAGCGGTCGACTGCGGCGAGAAGCGGGCCGCGCGAACAGGTGACACCTACCTCCGTAGTCCGGAACAGCTTCGTCGCAGGCTGTTTGGTGACCGCGGACCACAGGTCCTCGAGTTGAACCCCGTCGACCGTCATGCCGCTTCGTCGTCCTGCTCGAGAACAGAGTCGTCCTCAACCTCGACGGCGATATTGGACAGGTCTGCGCTCCAGTACTCGACGTCGGAGTCCTGATCGTCTGACCGGGGTTCGGGGAACAATATCGTGACACCGATGACCACGTCGTCGGTCGGTGCAGCCAGCGGCAGTCGACCGCTGGTGCCGGTATCGGATAGCGGTTCGATCGGATAGATCAACAGAAGTCCTTGATCGGGTCGTTGTTCCTGCCGCGTCTTGAGGATCTCACCGTGCGTTTTCGGTACCGAACCGCTCAGATCGAGGTCGATGGTTTCGTCCCGACGGCTGCTCAGGGTCTTGATGTCGGCGACATCGCTCGGATCCTGGCCCTTCTGCCCGAGTTTGGCTCGTTTCACCATGCGGACGGTGACCGCGCTGCCCAACTGGCAGGCAGCGGTGGTGTCCCTGCTGTTCCCGATCACGGCGACGCTCCACAGTCCCAGTGCGCCGGTACGCACACGTTTCGTGATGTAGTCGATGAGGCGGGCGCGATCGCCGTCAGACGAATCCTTGTGGAACTCATAGGTCTTCAAGAAATCGATGATGCTGCTGTACGGCACATCGGTGAAGAGTGCCGTCTGCTTCCGGACCTCCTCGTGCCGTACCCCGTCCGCGGCCGCAGCAGCAACGAGTGCTCGGGCGGCCGATGCGTTCGCAGCCAGCCATTCGCGGCCGCTGCCGGAGACATCGAAGAACCGTGACTCCACGAGCTGCCCGCCGTACGCGGCATGCGCGAGAACGGCGCTTGTCATCTTCGCCTTGGAGGTAATGCTCATCTTCGGGTGTGACCGAAGACGGACTGCGAAGGTCATCGGAGTCTCGTTCGACGTCATATAGCGGTTGATGTCCTGGCGCATGTCTGCTTCGACCGTCGCGAGGTGTTTGAACCACCCCGCGAGTTCCTCGGTCATCCAGATGCGAGGAAGGTCCGCGTAGTGATTTCGGTAGCCGAACCAGCGTCCCATCTGCAAGAGCGTGTCGTAGGCAGACACTGCACGGACGAACAGGCTGGAGACGAGGCCCTCGAGTGTGAGGCCGCGAGAGAGGGTGCTGCCACCCACAGCGATCGCAGTAACCGGACCGGCCTCGTAATTCAGCCGATCCTTGCTGCGGTAGTTGTCGATGATGACTCGGGTATCGCGCACCACCTCGCGCAACTGCCCGAGAATATCGTCGAAAGGTACCTTCTCCTCACCGAAATCACCTGCGCGGACCCGAGAGGTCTCCTCGTCCCAGGTGGACCGAAGGCGATGCAGGAACGCGGCGTCGCTGGAATCCAGGCGCTGCAGCGTCCTGGTGCGCAGAGACTCCAATGGCTCCATGAACGCCTCGTGCACGCGCGTCTCGGTTGTCGTGTGTACGAGCATGGTGGAATGCGGGTTTCCGCCGCCCCGAACCCGGCGTGCGGCGGTGGCCAGCCAGAACCACTCGACGGCAGCACGGAGGGAGTGGGTGATCGCAGGCTCGAAATAGGCGGCTTCTTTCTTGTTTTTGGGCTTGAGGTCGTGCACCTCGTCTTCCGGAACTTCCCGGATCATGTCGAATCCGCCGGGCAGATCCTCCGGATCCTCACCGTCGAGGAGATCCCGCCCGAAGAGGACTTCGGTTCCGTGATAACCCACAGGTGGGGGAAGGTTGACGATGAAGTCGCGGGGGTAGAAGTCCTCGTCCACCGAAGGGTCGATGAGGAGATTTGCAAATGGGGTGGCGGTGTACCCGACATACCCGACTCGTGGAAACTTGTTCAGAACGTCAAACAGCAGCGGATTGATCTTGGCGGTCGCAACAGTCGATTGGTCGGCCTCGTCGTCGATGATCAGCGTGGGACACTTCTCGAGATACTCCCCGGCTGACCCCAGCCATTTGCTGAGCTTGCGGAGCACCGTCGCGTTCTTCTTGACGACCAGCAGCAGGCACTGGTCTTTCACCGCGAAGAATGCCTTCGGGTTCGGTGGCGGAACGAAGTCGTGGGTCTCACTGGTGACCTGGTGCCATTGACCTGGATTCGCGTCAACGAGATCCTTGACGAGTCGAATCTGCGTCTGCCGACGCAGCGCGTTATGGATGCCGGACAGCACGATGAACAGCTTGTAGCCCCGGTCTGCGGCCTTCGCCATGACTGCGGTGAAATTGGTGGTCTTTCCGGACTGTACGAAGCCGACCACGAGACCTCGAGTCCGGAACTCATCCTGCTTCGGGTGGTCGAGCAGTGCGACGACCTTCGTCGACGACTCGTCTACCGACAGGATGTTCTCGTCGCCGAAGGACTTCTTCCTCATGGTTGCTACGAGCGCCGGCCAGTTCTTGTCGTTCTCCATGTCCGGGCCCGTGTACCAGGTGGGGCGACCATTGAGGAACACTGACGGCGGTTCGTCGAGTTCACGGATCCGGAGACTCTCCGCGTCGTGCTTCGCGCGGACAATCTTGATGACGGCCTCGTCTGCGCCGAACAGCCTCAGGTTCTTCACGGCGTCGTGCGGAGTCATGGATTCTGCGAACTTGAGGAACACCTTGTAGAGGTGATCGACCTGATCTTCGGAGATCTCCTCGGTTGTCACTTGCTCCCCCATTGCACGTTCTCGTCACATACCTCCACCGCGGTTACGGTGAGGTGCACCACGTCGGTCGCGATGGTCGTCTTCGAGCAACAGACAGAGGTTTGTCGCAGCTCAAAGCCTGATCTTGGCGGCCGGCTTCGCTTCAGGGAAGAACTTTATCGAACGCTTCCGATGAGGTTGGGATATACGCAGAGGGGCGTATCGTCTGCTGGCATTCGTGCTGCCCGTATCCAGTGCTGGTGGTAGCTGATGGTTCCCGCAAGCAGACACCGATTCGTGGCGGCCCGATGTGCGCCTCGGTTCTTGTCGCCGTCTCACGCTAGGGTCTGTCCCATGTCGTGCGCGCCAGCCTTCCGGACTCTTGACCTCTTTGCCGGAGCTGGGGGTCTTTCCGCAGGTCTGCACGCTGCCAGCACGCGCTTTGAGCCAGTCACCGCAGTTGAGATGGATATAGCTGCAGCTGCGACATACGCCACCAACTTCCGCACGCACGTCTATGCCGGCAAGATCGAGGACTGGCTAATCGAGGAAGACGTACCTGAAGTCGACGTGGTGGTCGGCGGACCGCCCTGCCAGGGGTTTTCATCCCTGGGGCGGCAAGACGCCGCAGATGCACGAAACAAGTTGTGGTCGCACTATGCCGAAGCGGTCCGTCGTGCGAAGCCTAAGTACTTCATCATGGAGAACGTCCCCCAGTTCATGAAGTCTCCCGAGATGGGCCTCTTCAGTCGTAGCACGGAGGCCGGCGGAAAATTGCAGGATTACACCTTCGACGTCGACGTCTTGAACTCTGCGCATTTCGGCGCCGCCCAAGTACGCAAGCGAACCATCGTTATCGGATGGCATCGTGACCTCGCCAAGCCCGGGACGCCCAAACGAACGCATGTCGACACCCCCGTGACCGTGCGAGAGGCCCTCGACGGCGTGGTGCCGACCGTCCGTGATACCGAGCTTCCTGAATCCTTCGTCGAGTTCAATGGGAAGCAACTACCCGGAGCCTTCAAGTCATCCCAGCTTCACCTCACTCGACGGTACGAGGAGATTTCGTTGAAGAGGTTTGGCTACATCCCGTCTGGGGGAAACCGTTTCGACATCCCGGATGCGCTACTGGCGAACTGCTGGCGCAACCACAAAACCGGCTCCGCAGACGTCATGGGCCGACTGAATTGGGATCGACCTTCGGTCACGATTCGCACCGAGTTCTTCAAGCCGGAAAAGGGGCGCTATCTCCATCCGTCGGAGAATCGGGCGATCACGCACTATGAAGCGGCGCGAATCCAAGGCTTTCCGGAGGATCATCAGTGGGTCGGCTCCAAGACTGCAATCGCTAGACAAATCGGCAATGCTGTACCCATTCCACTCGGACGTGCAATTGGAGAGGTCCTCGCACACGAGCTTGATTCATGATCGTGTCAGCTATGACACGTGGCTGATGATTCAGTCCGGAGGTGTGCCCGTCGCCGAATCCACAGCCTTTGCTCCTGGCCAGCATGGCCTCGGGGTGGAGAACATGTAGAGCAGTGGAGCGTGAGCCGTCTGCTCGGACGTCGTCCTGTTCTGCTTCGCCGATCGATCAGGGGGATTGGTCAATCAATGCGCGGAGCGCATCCCTTGTCTGCTCGTCCGTCGAGTAGATGACGGTGCCGACCATGCCGCGGGTCAGCAGGACCTTGTAGACGTTGCGGACCAGCTTGTCGAAGCGGACGTCGCTGATCTTCTTCGAGTTCTTGAAGTCGGGATCTCGGTTGGCCGCGCGAACGGTGGTGAAGCGTCCGCCGCGCCACACCAGGTCAGGTCCGAGGATGACGCCGTTCCAGTCGTACTCGAAGCCCTGCGCCGTGTAGACGCAGCCGACCTGATCGAACCCGCCGTCCTCGGTGGCCCAGAGCGGCGCCGGGGGCACATCGCCGATACGCCTGTCGCTCTTGCTGTTCCACGGACGTGCCCAGTCGCCGATCGCGACGTCGGGGACGAGGGTACCGTCCTTCCGAGCATCGCTCCACGGCCAGCAGTAGCCGGCGGTGATGCGTGCCCCGTAGCCGCGTTCGATCTGCTGGGTCAGCAGGTGCTCGAGCTCCTGCGGGGTATCGGCGACACGGACCGCGAACTGCGGATCGTCCTTCCACTTGTACGGGTCGCCTTCGACGAGGCCCAGCAGCCGCTTGACCCACAGCACGTACTCTTCGCTGCCGCCGCACCGGAACTGTTCGCCGAGATGCACGTGCTGGACGTCGAGTCCGAGTGACCGGGCGTGCTGTTGAATCTGCTCGAGCGAGCCCATCTCGCCTGGCCGCACGATCTGGTGTTCGTCGAGCAGGAACACCGGCACGCGGGCGGCGGCGATCAACTCGTCGATCTGCGGCCGATCGGTGCGGAGCTCGGCCTTGGTGTACCGGTCGACCGAGGTCTCGCGGATGCGGTGTGCTTCGTCCAGCACCAGCACGTCGAGACCGTTCCGTTCCGCCGCCATGAACTGGTTGAAATACTTGAACATCTTCTGCACCCGTGGCGCTCGGTAGCCGGCGACTTTGCGGAGCGTCTGGGTGAAGGAGCGGGAGCCAGTGGCGTGCAGCACGGTTCGGCCCCTGCGGGCGAGCTCGCCGACGAGGGACAGGGCGATAACGCTCTTGCCGCTGCCGGGGCCGCCGGTGACGACCACGATCCGCTTGCTGTCGGCAGAACGTGCTTGCTCGACCGAATGGAGGACGAGGTCGACAGCCAGCTGCTGGTTCCCGAGCAGGTGGAACTGGGGACGGTCCCGGACCTCGGCCGCGGCAACCTTCAGCAGCTGCTGCGACGGCGCAACCGCGGACCGCATCAAGGTGTCCCCGGCGGAGTGGCCGGCGGAGTCGTGGGACAGGCGCGACTGGAGGAACGCGAACATGTCCGCGCGGTCGGCGCCTGTGAACAGGCGACCGGTGACACCAGTCGGGAAGCTACGAAGGTCGGACACCATGGATGGATCCGTGGCGTTGTGGAGGTATGCCATGCCTGCCAGCGCATCCGGCTGATTCTCGATCGCTCTCGCGAAGTCGGCGAGGTAGTCGCAGTAGCCCTTCACCTGGGCGACGGGGTGCAGCTTCGGTCCGCCGGGCATGCCGGGAACCTCGACGAGCTCGGGGCTGCCCTCGAAACGGTAGGCCGACGACCACTGCTTGAGCTCGACGACCACGTACGACGGTGCGCCGGTGTTGGGGTGGACCCCGGCGAGCACCACGTCGGCGCGCTGCGACGTCAATGGCAGGTGATATTCGATGAGCATCTCGACGTCGCCGAGACCAGCATCGACGAGATCTCGAGCGAAGACGGGGAGGCTGCGGCCCCATGACTTCTGCTCGGCCTCGCTCGCTCGTCGTCCAGTGGTGAACAGCATCTGCTCCAGTAGTTGCTCGACCAGTGAGTCAGGGTGAGCGATGCCGGCGACGCGTTTCGCCGACGTACGAAGCAAGGTCACAGTGGGGTCCCCCGGGCAGCACGAATCCAGTCGTGCGGGTGGGGGCATGTCCGTGGCTGTGAATCACAGCGGAAGTCCGTCGGGCCGCGAGTAGCAGAATATCGGACACTGCCGACAGCGCACGGTCGCGGTCACCTTGCAGCAAGCAGTTCTAGGACGTCGAAGAGCTGATCCGGTGCCCACGGGGCGGGGGTGTGGTTGGCCTTCGCGCCTGCCCACGTCCACCAGCGCCAGTCGTCCCGCCCGTCGCGTGCGATGACGAATGCGCCCGCGGTGACATGGTCGGCGCGTTGCAGCCACACTTCGTTGAGTGTCGCCACGGCTCGGCGGGTGAGGGTCATCCCCCGCCGGCTGGGTGCCCAGCAGGACCTCAAGCACGCCATGGGTGATCTCGAACGACGCGCCGTCGGGGAGCGACATCCACTTTGCCCGTCCCTGGAGGTCGGTGTTCTCCACGAACACCTGGCGCCGTTTCCAGTAGATGTGGCCTCGTCGGTCAGACCGAGGAAGAGGCAGCCGTTCCGAAGCAATATCAGAATGGCGACAGGGAATGGGTGATCCGTTGGTCGAGCACGAGGCCGTAACACCGACGCTGCGACGATGAAGTGCGGCGTCGATGACTCATCCGGTGATCACAAGCCGTGGCGGGTGTGGGCACCGGATCTGGACTTGGCCCCAGTCACCTTCTGCTCGGTAGCGGTCCTCGCCTTCGACTGTGAGGCTGTCGATATTGCCGAGGTCCGGTTCACCGGTGGCGTCGGTGAACCGGTTCGGTGAGCGCGACAGCCACACAACCTCGGCTGCGTCGTCAAAGATCATGCGGGCTCGCGTGTAGCAGTACTGTTCGCCCGGCGCTGGCGGGCGAAAGCGCGGGTGTTCGGGCCTCAGCACTGCGTCGAGCGTGAACGAGAACTGGCGCGTTGTTTCCTCGATCGACAGGACGTAGCTGTCTTCGAGATACACCTCGACCAACTCGGGAAGATCTGCATAATGGCCTGTCATGCCAGCCCCTATCAGGACGATCTGGATCTGTCGGAACACGTTGGGAAACAGGTCAAGATCCGAACAAGGACATCGCCGCGAAGCTGTCGTGGGCCGCGAAATCCCAGGCAGCCTGGCGGAGGGCCGCAGTGACCGATCTCAAGGCCTCGATCAGGTGGTGCCCGCTGGCCTCGAGCGTGTCCACAACGGCCAGGAGAGTGTTGGAGGCAGCGCCGTCCCGGCTGCAGGTCGCTGCACGTGCTTCGAGTTCAACCGCACCGAGATCGTCGGACAGGTCGCTGGTGATGGATTGCAGCCAGTCGCTCAGTTCACGGCATCTCTCGTGCTCCGAACCGAACATGACCGTTTCACTCATGCTTCCCCCTTGAGTTCACCGCAATTCCCCTGCGTCAGAATAGCGTCGGCTCCGCCAGCGCCCCGCTGCGCGCTTCCTCCACGCGAGCGTTCCAGCGCTCCACCAGCCAGCGCTCGACGATCTCGGGAAACGTCTCGGCCGTCCGCGCCCAGTGCTGGATCAGCTCGAGGTAGCGGTCGTACCGCCGGCGAGTGAAGCTGCTGACCGCCGGATCCTCGAGCCAGCCCTGGTGGAGGAGGGTCGAGACGCCGTACTGGTCGAGAATCTGCGCGCGCATGCCGGAGACCTTGACGCCGACGGCCCAGAGGAACACCGTCGTCAGCGGGACCCCGACGTTCGGTAGCTCGGGCCATCCGGTGCCCGACGTGTAGTCATAGTTGGGGAGTCGCCTGTCGTGCACGAGTTGGTCGATGGTGGCCTTGACCGCGGCGTGCCGATGCACGTTCGGCGCGGTGAACCGGTTCGACACGTCCGGGAACCGTTTCGCCGCACGACGCTTCGGGTGGCCACTCCGCCACGCCGCGCACAGGTAGAGCAGGCCAAGACCCTTGTGGTCGGCGTCGACGAGCTCGCTCCCGAGGCGCAGGTCGTTGCGCAGCACCGTTGCCTTGCCGCCTTCGACGATCCGGCCGTCGAGGTCGCGCCCCTTGAGTCGGATCTCCTGCTCGTCGTCCTCGAGGTGCCGGTTCCACCAGTCCAGGTCGACGAGCGCGCCGTCATCGAGGATGTGGATGTCGTAAGTCCGGGACTTGCACCACAGCACGCAGTCCTCGGGCGGCTCAAACCCCTCGTCGAACGAATGCATGCCGCTCATGATGGCAGCGCGTGTCGCCAGGATCGGGGAGGCGCGGCGAGAATCCCGACGGTTACGACGCCTCGAACCGTGCCTCCACATCGGCGCTGATCGTGACGCGGTCGGGTTCGAGGACCAGTTCGGGGCCGGCACCGTCGAGGGAGGCTGCCATCGCCTTCATCGGCATCGCCGACCGCAGCATTCCGCCGCCAACCGGGGTCGGAGTGGTCGGCGGTCCCAGCATGCCGGGGTCGGCGATCGCGACGGCCTGAAACATGCTGAAACCCAGGCTCTCCGTGTACCCCTGCGCCTTCGCGAGCGCGTCGAGCACGGCGAGGTGCCGGACCTTCGCGACGCGCTTCGCCTCCGCCTTGCGGCTCATCCACCAGCGCAGGTGCTCGACGCTCACGGCCTCCACCTCCGTGACCCGATTGACGAACGCGCCGACGGCGCGGAAGTCGGTGAACGTGACCGTGATCGCCGCCGACGACTGGTACAGCCAGGGCCGCTTCTTGCCTTCCGGGTTGTAGGGCCGGTGCCGGTTGTGCTGCACCTGGTCCAGCGTCCACCGCTTGACGGGGCTGTTCTCGTGCTCGCGCAGCGCGGTGATCAGGTCGGTGACCGCGGTGATCGCCGTCTGGGCGGGCTCGGCCGCCGCCTCTCGGGTGGCGCCGTCCGCGTGCACCCGCAGCATCACCGTGCAGCGGTTCGGGACGAACTCGCGTTCGGCATGGCCGGTGACGGTGATGGTCACGGAGTGAGAGGTCATCAGCAAAGTGTGCCAGGCAGGCCGGACGTTCCGGTGTCGCTCGGGCGCGCGTCGCGCGGGTCCGGTGGCGCGGGGGAGTGAGTCCGCAGCCGGGGAAGCATCCCCGCCAGCGTGAGCCTCGCCGATTGCGTCGATTAGCGCAGAAATGATCTAATCAGGCTCGCAACGGAAAGGGACCGCAATGATCACCTTCTTGAACTCGACGGCATTCACCGCGTTCGGTGCACCGACCACGTGGGCTGAGGTCCTCGGTTTCGTCACCGGCGCGGTGTGCGTCTGGCTGGTGGCCCGGCAGTCGGCGTGGAACTGGCCCGTCGGCATCGCCAACAACCTGGTGTGGATCCTGCTGTTCGCCACCGCCGGCCTCTACGCGGACTCCGGCCTGCAGATCGTGTACATCGCTCTCGCCGTGTGGGGATGGTCGAACTGGGTGCGCGGAACGGACGGCGCGACGCTGCCGGTCACCGGAACCAACGCGCACGAATGGGCGTGCCTCGTGGCCGCGGGCGTCGCCGGAACCGCCGCGCTGACCGTCCTGCTGGACACCGCGACCTCCTCGACCGTCCCGTTCTGGGACGCCGTCACCACTGTGCTGTCACTGCTCGCCACCTGGGGGCAGGCGACCAAGCGCTGGGAGTCGTGGCTGCTGTGGATCGCCGCCGACCTGATCTACGTTCCGCTCTACCTGCACAAGGGCCTGACGCTGACCGCGATGCTGTACGCCGGCTTCCTGCTGCTCTGCGTGCGCGGCCTGATCGCATGGCGCCGCTCGCGCCTCATTGCAGAACCGGCTCTCGTGGAGGTGATCTGATGTACCGGCATGCCCTGGTGATCGGCAAGTTCTACCCACCGCACGTCGGACATCACCACCTGGTGCGCTCCGCTGCCGCGGTCGCGGACCGGGTCACCGTCCTCGTGATGGCGTCGGCGGCCGAGTCGATCCCGTTGGCGGACAGGGTGTCCTGGATGCGGGAGACCCACCGCGCCGACACCGGTGTCGCGGTCACCGGCGTCACCTGCGACGCGCCGATGGACCTCGAGTCGGAGACCGTGTGGGCGGCGCAGGTCGCCTGCATGCGGGCGGCGGTCCGCGCCGTCACCGCCGAACCGGTCGACGCCGTGGTCTCCAGTGAGAAGTACGGTGACGAACTCGCCGCTCGAATGGGTGCGACCCATGTGTGTGTCGACCCCGGGCGCGTCGCGCACCCCGTCTCCGGGACCGCGTGCCGCGCCGAACTCGCCGGTCACTGGGACGACCTCGCAGCCGCCACCCGCGCCGGGTTGACCACGCGGATCGTCTTCCTCGGCGCCGAATCCACCGGCACCACCACCGTCAGCCGCGCCGTCGCCCACCACTACCGCGACCGCGGCGGCGTGTGGGAGCGAACGCGGTGGGTGCCCGAGTATGGCAGGCAGGCGACTGTCGACAGGCTCGACGCCCTCCGTCGTCGTCGATCCGACGCCGAGATGGACGACATCGTCTGGACCGGAGCCGACTTCGCCGCCATTGCCGCCAGGCAGATGCAACTGGAGGAGCGGGCTGCACGGGCGGGTTCACCGGTGCTGATCTGCGACACCGACGCGTTCGCGACGACGGTGTGGGAGCGTCGCTACCTCGGCGCCGCGCACGGACATGCCGTCGAACCGGACCGCCGGGCGCTGTATCTGCTGACCGACCACGTGGGAGTCCCGTTCGTGCAGGACGGGATTCGCGACGGGGAACACCTGCGCGCCGACATGACCGGCTGGTTCGAGGACGCCCTCACCGGATCCGGGCGGTCGTGGGTGCTGCTCACCGGCACGCTGGAGAAGCGGGTGGCGCTGGCGGTGCGGGTGGTCGACCAGGCGCTGCGGCTGAGCTTCAGGTTCGCCGACCCGATGTGACCGACCGGATCCCACACGGGCTCACCGAATGTGGGATTCGGTCAGTCGGAATTACCGGATCCCACATTCGGTCAGAAGTAGGCGAGCGGTCAGCGCGTCCCGGCGGTGACGGGCAGCGACTCGTCGCGGCGCAGGGAGAAGAAGTAGGGGCGATCCGAACCGCGCAGGTCCATCCACCCGATGACGGTGTCGTCGTCGATCCGGCGGAACACGTCGTTGATCGGGTGTGCGTCGTAGATCATGGTGGCGGTGTCGACGCCGCGGAAGGCGGTGTTGCGCAGTCGCGCCTTCGGCTTCCGCGTCGCAACCAGCGGACGCGCAGTGGTGACGAGACGGGACAGATCCCGGCCCTCGAACGACGGGACCGCGCTGCTCATCAGCAGGTTGAACGGAACTCGCCGCGGATCCAGCGCCCACAGCGACGCACCGCCCGCGGACGGGAACAGCAGTGGGTGCACCGTCTCGGCGTCGACGAACTGCTTACCCCACCAGCCGCTGGCGTCCAGCATGCCGTCCATCTTGTTGCCGGTCCGCAGCTCCGCGCCCCGCCACGTCCCGATCATGAAATCCGGGGTGGCGGGGGCGGCGTCGTCGAAGACGGTACGTGCCTCGTCGACTGTTGCGCGCTGCTCGGCGATGATCCGTTCCGCTACCGACATGCTGTTGTCCTCCTGGCCGTAGTTAACGGCCATTCTCCACAGCGGTGGGGCTCGGCGGAAGGGATCGAGCGGTGGAAACTAGGCGACCAGGTCCTGGTACTCGGGGTTCTGCGCGACGAACTTCTCCACGTACGAGCACGAGGTGGCGATCTGCGCACCGTCGGCGCGGGTGGCGTCCAGCGCGGCGGCGACGAGCTTGCCGGCCAGGCCCTGACCGCGGAACGCGGGATCGGTGACGGTGTGGTCGAAGTCGCGGACGTTGCCGATCACCGTGTAGTCGGCGTGCCCGGCGACGGTGCCGTCGACGAGGATCTCGAAACGGTTCTGCTCCGGCTTGTGCTCGATGGTGTGCGCCACGGCCTGTGTCCCTTCGTCTGCGTGATTGCCCCGCACGTTACCGATGCGAAGCACTGCCCGGTCCAACCGCCCGGCAGGCGCCGCTATTCCGGTCGGGTGACCAGCCCCGCGCGGCCTCCACGTTTCCGTGCCCCGATCGTGGTGAACAGCGACGAGATGCGCTCGGCGCATCTCCAGGTCCATCAGCACGACCCGCGGTCGGTGCACGGCGACCGCAGCGGGGACCTGGTCGCCGTCGTCGACATCGGCGAAGCCGTTGACCTGCAGGGCGCCCGGGAACAGGGAGATGCGGCTCAGGCTTGTGGCGAGTGCATGTCAGCGACACCCCGCACCGGGAGCTGTCCCACCTGGGGGTGTCGTCGAGGGGTCGGCACGGTCGGGTGGGCTCGCGCGGCCGGGTGAAGCGAATACGACGAAAGCCCGTGCGGCACAGGGTGCGCACGGGCCTTCGGGGTGATCAGATCAGCTCAGGCCGAGCTCGCCGACGATCAGCACCAGGCTGTTGACGGTGTTGGTGATCGACTTGACGACGCCGGCGCCGACCAGGTCGGCGCTGCCGACGGGGATCATGACGAGAGTCTCGAGGGAACCCATGGAAATACCTCCGTGAAGTGGCAGGGCGCGACGGCGAGCCCTGCGAGTATGTGGCCCGACGTGGGGTCGTTCGGGCCGGGTGCCGCGACGTCAGAGCCGCGGCGAGCCGCTCAATCGATGGAGCGGCTCGGTGATCAGCTGCCGAAGACGCCGGACAGCACGCCGAGCAGGTGCTCGAGCGCCGACAGGGTCTCGCTCTGCTCCAGGAGGTCCGTGACCGATCCCATGATGTTCTCCTTCGCATGAAGAGCTACCGCTCACCGTGAATACGGTGAGCGGCAAGGCTTTCGGGGTGTTCTCGCGCGGGGTGCCCGGGAACTAAGGGCATGCTAACAGGTTGATCGTCCGGGTGGGGACGCCAGGTTTCGGGGTCGGTCAGGCCAGCAGCTCGCGGATGTCGTCCGCGGTAAGGCCGGTGGTGAACGCGCCGCCGTCGTCGACGACGGAGGAGAACAGTTCCGACTTGCGGGCCTTGAGCGCCATCACCTTCTCCTCGATGGTGTCCTTCGCGATCAGCCGGTACACCATCACGTTGCGGGTCTGCCCGATCCGGTGCGTGCGGTCCACGGCCTGCGCCTCGGTCGCCGGGTTCCACCACGGGTCCATCAGGAAGCAGTAGTCCGCCTCGGTGAGGTTGAGCCCGAACCCGCCCGCCTTCAGGCTGATCAGGAACACCGGGTCGTCCCCGTTCTTGAAGTCGTCGAGCACCTTCGCGCGGCCGCGGGTGCTGCCGTCCAGGTAGGCGTGGCCGATTCCCTCGGCGTCCAGCCGCTGGCGCACCCGGTCCAGGAAACTGGTGAACTGGCTGAACACCAGCGCCCGGTGCCCGCCGGCGACGACGTCCTCGAGCTGCTCGAGCAGCGCGTCCACCTTCGCCGACCCGACCGCACCGTGCCCGTCGTCCACCAGCGCCGGGTCCAGACTCAGCTGGCGCAGCACGGTCAGCGACCGCAGGATCGTGAACCGGTTGGAGTCGAGGTCCTCGACCAGGCCGAGGATCTTCTGCCGCTCCCGCTGCAGGCGGGTGTCGTAGAGCTGGCGGTGCCGCGGCGAGAGTTCCACCTCGAGCACCTGCTCCTGCTTGGCGGGCAGGTCCGCGGCGACCTGCTCCTTGGTGCGGCGCAACATCAACGGCCGGATCCGGCGGCGCAGCTGCGCGAGAAGGTCGGCGTCACCGTTCTTCTCGATCGGGGTGCGGTAGAACTCCTGGAACCTCGTCGGGTTGGGGAACAGCCCCGGCGCTGTGATCGACAGCAGCGACCACAGCTCCATCAGGGTGTTCTCCATCGGGGTGCCGGAGATCGCGACCTTGGTCGGCGCCTCGATCTGCCGCATCGCCTGATACGCCTTGGAACGATGGTTCTTGACGAACTGCGCCTCGTCGAGCAGCAGCATCGACCACGGCAGCGCCTGGTACTCGTCGGCGTCGAGGCGGGCCAGGGTGTACGAGGTCACGACGACGTCCGCGCCGTCGATCGACTCCGCCAGCGCCGCACCGCGTTTCATCGCCGTCTCCGACATCGCGACCACCCGCAGGTGCGGCGCGAACCGGGCCGCCTCCGACGCCCAGTTCGGGACCACCGACGTCGGGGCCACGATCAGCACCGGGTGGTCCGCCGGATTCTCCTGCCGCGCATGGCAGATCAGCGCCAGTGACTGCACCGTCTTGCCGAGGCCCATGTCGTCGGCGAGGATGCCGCCGAGCCGGTTCGACCACAGGAACGCCAGCCAGCGGAACCCGTCGAGCTGATACGGCCGCAGCGTCGCCCCGAGGGAGGCGGGCGGGTCCAGTTCGGCGGTCTCGGTCAGGTCCAGCAGCCCCTGCACCTGTTCGCGCCACCGCGCGGCCTGCCGCTCCACCACCCCGAGCGCCGCCAGCTCCTCCCACAGCCCGGCCTGGAACCGGCTCAGCCGCAACCGGTTCGGATCCTGGTCGTGCAGGTCGCGGGCCTCGGAGATCAGGGACTTGAGACGCTGCAGCTCCGGCTTGTCCAGCGACAGGTACGCACCGTCGGGCAGCAGCAGGTGCGAGTCGCCGGCGCTGAGCGCGGTGAAGACGTCCTTGAACGGCACCGGCCGGTCCTCGACACGGACGGTGATCGACAGGTCGAACCAGTCGCCGTCGTCGGTCGAGTCCGTGCCGACACCGATCTGCAGCGACTCGCCGGCGTCGCGGTACTCGGCGGGCGTGCCGACCACCCGCACCTCCACGTCGTCGCGGCCGCGCAGCAGCGGCAGCAGTTCACCGGTCAGCCGGGCGGTGTCGAGACCGTGCAGCGTCACCCTCGGGTGCGGGCGCCCGTCCGGACCGCCGCGCAGGCCGTAGTCCTCCAGCGGCGCGTCGAGGCCGGCGAACAGGGCGTGCTCGCGGTCGGCGTCCCGGTACGCGGCCCGGACCGTGCCGTCGAGCGGGAACAACCGCTCGGCCCGGTCGATGCGGTAGCGCAGCGACCAGGCCAGGTCGGCGCGGTGATCGGGGGAGTAGGTGACCTCGAGCACCAGGTCCGGGCCCTCCACCGTCGGTGGGGTGAACCCGTCCCCGGCGGAGCGGATCGTCGCCGCGCGCTGCAGCCGCGGGTAATACTCGGCGGCGAAGCGATCCGCGTCCTGCGGCGGCACCGTCACCGACCCGTTCCCGATCAGCAGGTCCTGCATCGCGCGCGGCGCATCACCGGAGAGCCTGGCCATCCGGAACGGCCACCGGTCCGGGTCCACGTCGCCGGCGTCCTCGGGCCGCAGGTACAGCACGCCGTGCGGGTCCGACCCGAAGAACCCCAGCACGACCACCGGCCGCTCCGAGTCCGTCGCGTGCACCGTCGGGGTGAGCTCCAGACCGCCGTCGGTGCGGTCCAGATCGACGACCAGCTCCGCCTCCGACGGCCGCGGCACCGCGCCCATGCCCTTGCGGGCGTAGAGGAATTCGATTCCCGCGCCGCGTATCTCGTCGAGCAGGGACCACAGGCGCGCCGGAGTGACCGACGTGAGGTCGATGTCCTTGTCGTTGCCGTACCCGTAGTAGCCGCGCCGGCCCACCTGGTACGTCGACCACAGCTCCGAGAGCAGCAGCAGGTGCCGCGGGTCGGCTCCCGGCTGGTGCCCGAGGCTCGACCACGTCATGTTGCCGTTCACCCAGCCGGTCTTGCCGGGACGGACCAGCCGAGCGCTGAGCCCCCACCGATCCGACCGCGGCCCGCGCAGCAGCGACAACTGCACACCCAACGGCATCGAGGCGGTCGGCTCGGTGTCGGCAGGCAGCGCCGCGTCGAGGACCGACTCCCAATTCGGCGGCGCCGTCACCGCGTCCGAGGCCGCCGACTCGACCAGCACCACCGTCAACGCCACCACGTGCTTGCAGTTCATCCGCACCGGACACGAGCACCGCCCGAACGTGAACTCCAGCTCCTCCCCGAACTGCTGGAAATGGGCGATCGCCTGGTACGACTCGGTGCCCTCGACCGTCCCGACGGCCATCAGGTCGTCCGCATGCCAGTCGATGCCCGCGACCGCCCCCGACCGCGCGTACCGGGAGCCGCGCTCGAACGCCGCCTGCCCCACCACCCGGGCCAACGAGGCGAGGGTGTACGCGGAATGGGCATCGGAGCTCATGAGTCGACGGTACCGGGGCGGCCTCGGGACACGGGTCGGCGCCGACGGACGGGCGAGGGCACGGAGCGTTCCCGGCGGCCGGGGTGCTGCGCCCCGCCGCTGGTAGGGGCTCCGCTGCGCGGCCGGGCCGTTGCACTCACCCCAGCGCCGCCGGGTGGAAGTACAGCGCGGAGTCGGTCTCCTCGATCCGCACGTCCACGGTGTCCCCGACATGCAGATGATCGTCGACGTTGATCCGGGTGCTGGACCCGAGCGCCGCCCGCACCGAGCGCGCCGGAATCAGACCCTGCCGCCCGTCCGGCGCGATCGCGAGCGCGTACCGCCGGCCGGTCCGGGTGACCCGCGCGTACACCGTCGACGCGTCGGGCCCGGGACCGATGTCGTTCTCGGGCGCGGTCTGCCGGTCGAGTTCCGCCGCCAGCAGGTCCGCCATCGTGTCGACGTTGTCGAGCAGTTCGGCCATCCGCCGCGCCACGTCGCGGTGGAACTCGTTCGGCTTGAGGGCCTTGCCCGGCTTGTACATGTCCTCGTGGGTCAGCTCACCCCACGCGTCCTGCAGCCGCGTCTTGACCTGCACCTCGACCTTGACGGGCAGATCGCCCTCGTGGGTGGCGACGTTGACGAGCAGCACCGCGTGGAAGGCGCGATACCCGCTGTCCTTGGGGTCGGCCACGTAGTCGGTGGGCGGATGCGCGAACCGCACCGAACACGTCGGAGACACGCACGCCCGCTGCAGTTTCTCCGTGAACGCCGTCAGGTCCCTCGGGGTCTTGCAGAGCACCTTGACGCCAAGCAGATCGTGGATCGCCTCGGCGACCCCCTCCGGCGTGGTGGGTCGGGTGATCTGCCCCGACGCCACCTTGCGGAGAATCTTGTCGACCGTGCGCGCCCGATCCTTGATGCGCGCCGACTCGGCATTCAACCGGTCCCGATCCTGACCCTCGAGAACCGAATCGGCCAAGGTGTCGAGGAACGTCTGCGTCGTCACCAGCGCCGCCGCCCACGCGCGTTCGCGCTGGTCGTACAGCCTGTCGACCAGCGTCTCGACGGCGTCCGCCCTCTTCGATCTCCGCATGACCACTCGAATACGACCCGATCGCGCCCGCGGCTCAGCTCGGGTCGTCGAACAGCGTCTGCTCGCCGGGATCGGTGAACAACTCCAGCTGGCGCCGCGGCGCCGACGACGGGGGCGGCAGCAACTCGCCGCGTTCCACCTCGACGACGTCGGGATCGTCGTCGGCCAACCCGTCGAGATGCCCACCGAACCGGGACGCGAAACGCGGATCGATGGTCCGCACGAACGCGAACAACTGCTGCAGCGTGTCGACCAGGTGCTGCGGCACGTACGGGTTGGCGAGCACCGCCGCCCACACGTCCACCCGGTCCGCGACCAGGGTGAACTTCAGGTGCGGCCAGCGCCGGTTCAGGTCGCTGAGCAGTTCACTGGCCCGCGTCCGGTCGCTGATGTCGCGCAGCAGCGGCATCCGCACCTGCACCTCGCCGCCGTCGAGATGCGGACCGACGAACCCGACCAGCGGCCCGATCGCCAGCATGAAGTCGTCGTCCTCGTCGCCGGTGTCGTCCACGCCGCTCGGCTCGTCGAACAGCTCCGACAGGGTCGACGCCACCAGGTCGTGCAGGTGCGCGTCGTCGCGGGGCGTCACCGCCCGCTGCAGGTCCAGGCTGTACCCGTCGTCGCCCTCGTCTTCCGTCGGCGCCAGGGTGTCGTGCGTGCTCGCCTCCGACGCGTCGATCCGCAGGAACGTCGGGTGCGGCACCGACCACACCTCGCGGAACGCCGCGACCGCCATCGCCGCCAGCTGATCCGCCCAGTTCGAGGGCTTGTCGACGAAGAACGCGGGAGACCCGGCGTCGGGTTCGTCGTCCGGGGTTCGGGTGGGACGCTGCCAGCCGAGCTCGACCAGCCGGGCCTCGTCCTCCTCCGACAGCTGGTACCGCGGATCGAGGTAGTCGTTCGACGGCACCTCGCAGCGGATCTGCCCGTCACCCCAGGCCAGGAACTGCACACACGGCACGAACCCGTCGACGCTGGACTCCTCGCCCAACTCCAGCGCCAGCAGGTCGTCCTCCCGCATCGCCGCGATCACGTCCGCTAGCCGCTGTTGGTGCTCGGACCAGGCACGATCCACGCCGGCGTCGAAGTCCTCGAAGTCGGACATACTCCCCCCAATCCGTCGTGTCGCCTGTCGACTCCACGCTAGCGCGCAGAAGGCCCACAAGCTGGGAGCCGGACGGGGTGTTCGAGCGAAGATTCGTCGGAGGTGGAACCGACGGCGGAGCCGGTGCGTCCAAACCAGGGTGAGCCGGGCGACAGTAGGGGGTGGCATGCGCGTCGGCGTTGCAGTGGGGATGGCGTGCGCGGCGCTGGTCGTCGCAGGTTGTGGGTCCGGATCGGTGTCGGGACAGGCCGGGGCCGAAGGGGCGGCGGCAGGGGAGCCGGCCTTCAGCCCGTGCGACGACATTCCGGACGAGGCGCTGCGCGGTGTTGGCGTTGACCCGGCCACCGAGTCGCCGGAGATTCTCGGGGTGAAGCAACCCGGCTTCAAGATTTGCAGCTGGGACGGGCCCGGCTATTTCGTTGGAGTCTTCGGTACCACGAAGACGATGGATGACATTCGCGCGAACACACGCAACGAAGAGTTCGTGCAGGTGACCGTCGGTGAGCGCTCTGCGCTGTCATACCGAGAGGTCGCCGACAGGGACCGCAGGCAATGCGACGTCGCGGTCGACGCTAGCGGCGGGGTCGCGTTGGTGACGATCATGTTCGCCGGCGTGGACCCGATTGTCGAGGACCCGTGTGCGATCGCAGTCCGAACCGCCAATCAACTCGATTCGTACATACCGGAGTAGGCAAAACATGATCGAGCTTGGTGAAGAGTCGTGGGGCGAGCTGGCGACTGCCGTCGAATCGGGAGTGCTTTACCTCAAGCCGGGTGCAGCGGCACGATGCGCGCAGCACTGCCGTGAGTTCGAGGCGGTTTTGAAAGACATACAGAAGTCGGTCCGGTACATGAGCAAGGTCAGCGGGATGGGGACATTCCCATCCGGCATCGCGCTGGCGGAGAAATTCGGGCTCAAGGCGTCGGGTGGGGCGTATTCGATGGATCAGGCGCTGGCCGATCACATTGCGGAGGTGCAGCGGATGCAGCAGGTGTTCGAGAAGATCGAGGCGATGTATGGCGCCGCGGAAGAGTCTGCGGTGCAGGGGATCGTGAGTGCGGGTGCCGGGTTCTGATGAGCAGGACTGGGGTGCGGTTCGCGGCGACGCTGGCAGGCGTGGTTGCTGTGGTGTCCGTCGTGGGATGTGGTTCGGAGTCGGTGGCGGGGCAGGCGGGTGCCGAGGGGGCGGTGGTGGGGGAGCCGGTGTTCAGTCCGTGTGACGACATTCCGGATGATGCGCTGCGGCAGATCGGGGTTGATCCGGCGACCGAGGATCGGGACATCCTCGGGGTAAAGCAGCCGCGATGGAACATCTGCGGGTGGCAGGGAGACAGATACTCACTGAGCGTGTTCGCGACCACCTACGCAGTCGACGATTTTCGAGCGAATGAGCGCTACGAAGAGTTCGTGGATGTGGACGTGAACGGACGGGGAGGTGTGGGTTTTCGTGAGGTGGCAGATGAGAAACGGGAAGGATGCGACGTCGCGGTTCCGTCTGCGGCGGGAGCGGTTCTGGTTTCGATTGGATTCCATGTATTGACGCCCGCTCGTGATGCACAGGAGTCCTGTGAGGTTGCGGAACGGGCGATGCGCACTATCAGTTCGGTGATTCCGGAATGACCTTTGGTGGGAGTGGAAATGCCTGAGTACCCCGAGATGAGTTGGGCAGAACTCGGCAACCGTGTCGATGCAGGGGATCTCTACCTCGAGGCGGGTACTGCCGGACGTTGTGCGATGCGTTGCGCCGAGTTTGTGGCCGACCTTGAAGTGCTGAGGGCCAAGACTCGCCAACTCGCGACAGTGGAGGGCATGGGGACGTTCCCGTCCGGCATCGCGTTGGCGGCGAAGTTCGGGCTCAAGGCGTCGGGTGGGGCGTATTCGATGGATCAGGCGCTGGCCGATCACATTGTGGAAGTGCAGCGGATGCAGCAGGTGTTCGAGAAGATCGAGGCGATGTACGGCGCCGCGGAAGACTCTGCGGTGCAGGGGATCACGAGTGTGGGTTCCGGCTTGGACTGGCCGAGATGACTGAACTGCCGAGATGACTGAACTGCCGGGATGGCTGAACTGCCGGGATGGCTGAACTGCCGGGATGGCTGAACTGCCGAGATGGCTGAACTGCCGGGGTGACTGAACGGTCGGGATGGCTGAACTTTCGAGATGACATGGGGGGATCGGGATGGGCATCAGCCTTGACGAGGTCGCGGAGAAGTTGGGGAGCATCGCCGACGGGCTCGGGGACGCGGCACTGAATGTCGGCAACTCGGTGATCGAACTATCCACCGGGTTCGACCTCGCCGAGCGCAGCCGGGTGGGTGATGCGCAGGCGTTGGGCAACGAGCAGCGTGAGGGTATCTACGGCGAGCAGGCCGATCTGCGGAGCAGGTTCGCCGGCGGTTGGGACGCTCAGCAGTTCGTCGAGGAGAGTTTCGACTCGATGTCCCACGAGCAGATCATGGCGTCGGTGGACCGGATGGATCCCGCAGCCGTCAGCGCGAGCGCGCAGGGGTGGACCGCGATCGGGTCCGCGCTCGCCGAAGGCCTCGACGGATTCAAGTCCGCGATACTCAATGAGATCGGGGCCGGCTGGGAAGGCGTCGCCGCGGCCAGCGCGGCCAAGGCGACCGATGCCTACGTGAAGGCGTCCGACCAGCTGGCGGCCGCCGGGAGCCTCGTCGGTTCCAAGGTGGCCGAGGCGGCGACGGGGATCACGCAGGTGAAGGCGACGGTGCCGCCGCCCGAGCACACGTCGCTGGCGGAGAAGGTGTTCAACTTCGTCAGCCCCGAAGCCGCCATGATCAAGGGTCTCCTGCACGAGCGCAACGAGGCCCGCGAACAGGCCGTGCAGATCATGAAGACCGTCTACAGCCCCGTCATGCGGCAGGCGGACACCCAGGTGCCGACGCTGCCATCACCGACGAGCGTCACCGACGGGGCCGCCACCGGCAACCCCGGCGGGGACGTCACCGACACGACAGGTTCCGCCGGTTACGGCAATACCGGCTATGGCACTCCCGGTGCAGCCGACGCCGGGGAAACGTTCGCACCCGCCGGAGGTACGACGCCCGGCACTGGCGCTGAGACCGCGGATGCCGCCGCATCCGATCCGTACGCCGAATCCGCCTCGAATCCCGGCAACGCCGACTCCTTCGCAGGCGTTCAAGATGCGGATTCTGCTTTCGCACAAACGGATCCGTCGTCGGTGTGGACGCGGCCCGCAGGGGCCGGTGTGGACGGTGCGGTGCCCGGATCCGGTGGGTACGGCGCCGGAACGGGAACACCAGGGGCCGCTGGGGCGGGATCGGGCGGCGCCCACGCAGGTGTCGGGTCGGGCGGCGTCGGTGGGGGAGGCGTCGGCTCCGGTGGGGCCGGTTCGGGGGCGGGTGGTGGATCGTTCGGTGGCGGCACCGGCATGGTCGGCGTCCCCGGAGGAGCCGCCGCGGCGGGAAGCGCCGCCGCCCCGGCCGCCGCCGCGGGCGCGGCGGGCCGGCCCGGGATGCCGGGCGCGGGCATGATGCCCGCCGGCGCGCGAGGTCGCGGTGACGACGACACCGAACACGCCACTCCCGGCTACCTGGTCAACGTCGACAACGGCAACGACCTGGTCCGCAACCTGCCGCTGGTCGCGCCGCCCGTGCTCGGGGCCTGACAGTTACCGCTGCGCCGGGGGCGCCGGCACGTCCGCCAGGATGGCGCCGGGGTTGAGGATCCCGTCCGGATCGAGCGCGGTCTTGATCCGGCGGGTCAACTCCATCACGTCCGGGCCGAGCTGATTCGGCAGCCAGTCCCGCTTGAGCCGGCCGACGCCGTGTTCGCCGGTGATGGTGCCGCCCAACCCGATCGCCAGGTCCATGACCGCACCGAACGCGCGGTGCGCCCGTTGCGTCTCGTCGGCGTCGTCCTTGTCGAAGACGATCAGCGGATGGGTGTTGCCGTCGCCGGCGTGCGCGACCACGCAGATGCGCACCCCGCAGTCGGCGGCGATCTGCTCGACCCCGGAGATCAGCGTCGGCAGCGCCTGCATCGGCACCCCGACGTCCTCGAGCAACAGCGTCCCCAATGCCTGCACCGCGGGGAACACCGCCCGCCGCGCCGCGGTGAACGCCTCGCCCTCGGCGGGGTCGTCGGTGGCGAACACCTCGGTGGCGCCGCAGGATTCGCACGCCGCGACCATCGCCGCGATCTCCTGCTCCGCCGCCGCGCCGGGCGCGTCGGACTGCGCCAGCAGCAGCGCGCGGGCGTCCCGGTCCAAACCCATGCGCAGCGAGTCCTCGACCGCGTTGATCGACGCCTGGTCCATGAACTCGAGCATCGCCGGCCGCATCGTCCGGGTGATCGCCAGCACCGCCTCCGCGGCCGCGTCGACCGTGGTGAACGACGCGACCATCGTCGAGGCGGGCGGCTGCGCGGGAATCAGTTTCAGGGTGATCTCCGTGATCACGCCGAGCGTGCCCTCGCTACCCACGAACAGCTTCGTCAGCGACAGACCCGCGACATCCTTCAGGCGCGGACCGCCGAGCCGGACCGCGGTGCCGTCCGCCAGCACCACCTGTAATCCGAGGACGTAGTCGGTGGTGACGCCGTACTTGACGCAGCACAGGCCGCCCGCGTTGGTGGCGGCATTGCCGCCGATCGAACAGATCTCGAACGACGACGGATCCGGCGGATACCAGAGCCCGTGCTCGGCGACGGCTTTCTTCACCTCAGCGTTCAACAGTCCTGGCTGCACGACCGCGGTCCGCGTCACCGGATCGACGTCGATCGCGCGCATCTTCTCGGTGGACAGCACGATCCCGCCGTCCACCGCCGACGAGCCGCCCGACAGCCCGGACCCCGCGCCGCGCGGCACCACCGGAACCCGGTGTGCGCTCGCCCAGCGCAACACCGCCTGCACGTCTTCGGTGCGGGTCGCGCGGACCACGGCGAGCGGGGTGCCCGCGTTGGGGTCGGCGGCCCAGTCGTGGCGGTACCCGGCGACGATGTCGGGGTCGGTGAGCAGGGCGCCGTCGGGCAGTTCGGCGGCGAGCGCGGTGAGATCGGCGGTCATGCCCCCATCATTCGCCCGTCGGCGCCACGCGACCACGAGGCGCGCGACGTACGGTGCACCAATGCGAACAGTGGGGGTCGATCTCGCGGCCGAGCCGGGCAAGACGGCGGTCGCGACGGTGGACTGGCGCGCTGGCTCGGCCCGTCTGGTCGACTTGAGGCTCGGCGCCGCCGACGCCGACATCGTCGCGGCCGCGGCGGGTGCGGAGCGCATCGGCATCGACGCCCCGTTCGGATGGCCGGACGCCTTCGTCGATTTCATCGCCGCACACCATCGGCGCGATCACGTCCGAAACCTGGGCCTCGACACCAGGCCGGGGCGGCTACCGCTGGTGCGCCGCCACACGGATCGGGTGGTGCACGCCGCGACGGGTCTGGTCCCGCTGAGCGTCTCGGCGGACCTGATCGCGCACGTGGCGATGCGCTGCGCCGGACTGCTCGCCGACCTCGGGGACGCGGGTCACGACGTCGGTCGCGTCGACGGAACGGTGGTCGAGGTGTACCCCGCGGCGGCCCTGAAGCGCTGGGGCCTGCCGTTTCGCGGATACAAGGGAATGGTGAACGCGCCAGGGCTGGCCACGCTGGTGCGGAGATTCGAGGAGGATGTGCCGGGGTTCGACCTCGGCGTGCATCGCGGGCTTTGCGTCGTGTCGGACGACGCGTTCGATGCCGTCATCGCGGCCGTGATCGCGCGGGCCGCGGCACTCGGGCTGACCGCACGACCCGACCCGGCGGAGCGGGACGTCGCCGAGCGTGAGGGGTGGATCCACTTCCCGACAGGGGATCTCGGCGACCTCGTGTCGGGCTGATGCGATTCGAACCGCGCGCTGCCTCTGGCGTGGACATCTGAGACGAGTGCCTGGACTGACAACCTACCGACTGCGTTCACCGTGATCGGGGTGATGGTCGGCCTCGGAGCGTACGGCCGGGGCGTGGACAAGCACATCAGTCAGAGTGGCCTCTTCGACCCCGGCTCGAACTCGGTGCGGCCGCCGAACTTTCTGACGGCGCCTTCGGCCCCGACACCACCACCGACGTGGTGCTCCCTCTGACTGGCGGAGACGGTGCGGATCGCCCGAGAGTCTGGATTCATCCGGGGATCTCCTCGAGTCGTGCCGTCGAGTATCGAGCCGAGTGCCGGAAATCCGTCCTGCAGGAGGATGGTTGAGACGGACGGATCTCGCTATAGGGTCCAGATGTCTTCTGGGCGCCGTCCGGGCCGGAACCCGAAGTGCTCCACCATCGTTGCAGCTTCGGGGAAGTTCTCGGCAAGAGCCTCCGGCACGTGCGCATCGCTACCGAAAGTGACCCCACGTCCGCCTTCCTCGGTCCACCACTGAGGTATCCACGGCCACAACCTGCGAGTATTCATCTCCAGAGCGCGCCCACTGTTGGCGAGTGATCGCATCGCCGCTCGAAATCCCTCCTCGAAGCGTCGGGGATCGAACGGGCCTTCCGTGACACTCGGCCACGCACGGACCGCGTAGTCGATGTGACAGAACACCTCGAACTGATCGGATCCAGCGACCATCCGGGGGATCTCCTCGAGGTACGCCCACATCACCTCGTCGGCAGGCCACATGCGGAAGAGGGTGTTGGGCTCGTAGCGGTCGTCACCGACCTTCAGGGTGTGAAGGGACCCGTTAATCCGATCGAGGGTTGACAGGTCGACCAGCATCGATGCCTGATGCCCGAACAGGTGGGGTTGGCCGAACTCGACTCCGGCGAGGATTGTCAGGTCAGGGAACCGATGACGGCATCGATCGATGCTCGCGAGGTAGCCGGCCACTTCCAGCGGTGGTGGCCGCAGGTACCCGTCGGGATCGAGCATCGCTTGTTGGTGGGACATGAGGTCGTCGGGTGTGGTGCGCCACGCATCGTCGAAGTCGAGGTGTTCGGTGAAGACCACTGCTGGGAGGCCGATCGCGACGGCACGTTCACACATCAGCTCCATCCGGCCGGCGGCGAACGAAGTCGGGCCGCCGGTGTCCCAGGACCATTCGCTGTGGACGTGGCTGTCTGCAGGCAGGGGCATGGCTCGATGCTTGCATGTGTGAACTCGTTCGCGGATCTCCCGGAGTCCTTGGCCGGTTCATCTTCATGGATAGACGCTTGCCGCGACATACAGGGCGTGTCCTGTTTGAGGGATCATTGAGTTGGACGGGTCGCGGTCGAGGACAGAGGTTCAGGCTGGCAGGGGTCTTCAAGAAATGTGAGAGCGTCAGGGTCGGTATTGCCGGGGCTTCCAGGTGGGCGCTCACTCAGGCACGGCCGGTGGTCCCGCCACCTTCGCGCCGTCGATTCTTGCCAGGACTGATGTACAGCCGAACGGTGTCATACACCACGACATAGGGCACATTGTCGTCGTTATCCGGATCGCCGGAATCCGAAGGATCCGGCAGTTCCGCCATCTCCTCGATGACGATCTGTGCGCGCGCCCCACCGGGATCAAACATTTCCTGAAACGGCCCGACGAACGACCCTCCGAGCCCACGGTGCTTCGCCCGGAGAGCTGCCCACCCGAACACCATCAGCGGTCCGACCGTAACGAGCAGAAGTGCCAGGTCCCCACCCATGTCCGCGAGCATACCGATGAGTTTGTCCACTCCGACTGAAGGAGAAGGTCGACGTTCGGCGACCAGCGAGACCGGATGTTCACTCGGGCTTGTCCTGTTTGACGATCTCAAGATCTCACGACGTCCGATTTCTGTCCCACCTTCAGGCGCTGGCGGCGCGCGCCGCTGACGGATCGGCGACTGCGGTGAGGGTGGGTGGCCACCCGGTGTAGATGGTGCGAGCGGTGGGTGGGCCACGACTCACCCTGAGATCCCAATTCTCCGAAACTTGTCGGCGGCTGGTAGTAGAATTCGAACAAACATTCGAGGTAGGGGTGACTGAGGATGCGACGGGGGTGACGGGGATGGGTCATGCGGCAGCGGCGGGAATGACGCTGGTGGACGAGCACCTGACCGCCCTGGATGCTGCCGTCGATGCCCTGCTTTCGGATCGGCTCGGCGGGCTGTCGAACGATGACGTGGTGGAGGTGTTGCAGCGCCTCGAGTGCTCGATGCGGAAGCTGGTGGCGGTCGACCAGCAAGTGGTCGTCGAATCCGTGGAGCGGTCGTTGCACGGGGTGTTCGATCTGAAGTCGCCAGTCGAGTTCCTGGTGAAGACGGTGCGGATCTCGGAGGCGCAGGCACAGTCACGGTTGCGGTCGGCGAAGCGGACCGGCACGTGGCACGACTTTCGTGGTGAGGATCTGCCCGCGGACCATCCCCACACGGCGAAAGCCTTGCGGGAGGGCGCGATCGGGCTCAAGCATGTGGAGGCGGTGCGAGAGATCATGCGGCAGATTCCCGCCCACGTCGACAACGCTCAGCGGGAGACGGCGGAGTCGATCCTGGCGCTGTTGGCGCGGCATGCCGATCCGAAGTACGTGATCAACGCCGGACTGGATCTGTTGGCGTATCTGAACCCGGACGGTGATTTCTCCGAGTCGGATCGGCGGCGGCAGCGCGGGCTGCGGATCGGCAGGCAGCGGGCTGATCTCATGACTCCGGTGGCCGGCCTGCTGGATCCGGAGGCGCGAGCGCTGTTGGAGCCGTTGTTGGCGAAGATGGCGCGGCCGGGGATGAACAACCCGGATGATCCGGAATCGCCGTCGGGGGACTGCGAATCCGCTGCCGTCGATCGAGACGCGTTGGCGAAGGCCGCGGCCCGGGACACTCGTACGACGGCGCAGCGTAACCATGATGCGCTCAAGGTCGGGCTGCGGTACCTGTTGGGCTCTGGGGTCCTGGGTTCGCATCGGGGCTTGCCGGTGACGGCGATTATCACCATGACTCTGTCCCAGTTGGAGGATGCCTCGGGTGTGGTGACGACGGCATCTGGTGGGATCGTTCCGATCGCGGACGCGCTGCGTCTGGCCGAGCGGGCCCATCCGATACTCGTCGTGTTCGACCACAACGGCAGGCCCTTGAATCTCGGTCGAACGAAACGCCTCGCCTCTCCGGACCAACGCCTCGCGCTCATTGCGGCATCGAAGGGCTGCACCAGACCCGGGTGTGAAGCGCCGGCGTCGATGACCGCGGTCCATCACATTCGTGAGTGGGACAAGGGTGGCCGCACCGACATCGCCGGCCTGGATCTGGCGTGCGACAGTTGTCACGCCCTGATCCACGACGGGCCCGGCGGCTGGAAAACCACGGTCGTCCCTGATGGTTCGGCGCATGCCGGTCGAACGGAGTGGACGCCGCCGGCGCACATCGACTCCACCCGCACGCCGCGGATCAATCATCGCCATCACCTGGACGAGTTGTTCGGGATCCTGCATGGCACGATCCGTGCCCGCGACGAACGAGAACTGCATGAATGGCGGACGAAGTGGGATCCCACCTTCGATGGCAGCCGTAACCGCAAGGGAGCGAACGCGAGCCACGGCAGAGCGCGTGGAACGCGAGAGCCGGGCGACGGCGGCCCGTGACACCGCAGTGTGTCATTCGCAGCAAATGCTGGTCACCACCCTGCCGGGTCCCTGCGTGCCCGCTCGCTGAAACGTGCACATATCGATAGCCGTGCCTGGCTGTTGCGGGTCATGACGTTGTAACTGAACGCGCAACCGTGCGCCCATCAGGTAGACTCCTGCCCCATGCAGGGCCGCCGCATCTCCACGACGACGCCGGACACTTCCGGCGCCTTCGCGATGGACTGACCTCCCTCAGACATCTCAAGCCCCGGAACAGTTTCCGGGGCTTCGTCCTTTCCCCGCCTGTTCCGGTACAAACCAACAGGAGCAGACACCTATGGTCGCCGACCACCGAGATCTCAATCTCGACATGGACATATTCGCCACCAATCCGCTTGCCGGTTCCGGTCTTCCGATGTGGCTCCCCGCCGGGGCCGTAATTCGGGAGGAGTTGCAGAAGCTGGCCAAGGAACTCGCATCAGCCGATGGCTGCCTCGGTGTGTTCTCGCCGGTGCTCGGGAAGCGGGCACTGTACGAGCGTTCCGGTCATCTGAGCAAGTTCAGCCAGGACATGTTCCCCGCCATGCGCATGGGCGACGACGAGTTGATGCTGCGGCCAGCGAACTGTCCTCATCACGCGTTGATCTACGCATCGACTCAACGCTCATATCGTGAACTGCCTCTCAGATTCAACGAACTCGCCTCCATGTTCCGGGCCGAACGTTCCGGTGTTGTCTCTGGTTTGAGTCGCGTCCGGCAGATCAACCTCGACGACACTCACGTCTTCTGCAGACCGGACCAGGTCCTGCACGAAGCTGAACTTGGGCTGCGTGCAGCACTGCGTGCTCAGGAAATCTTGGGGCTTCCCGTCGATTACGTCCGACTGTCGACGAGAGACAACTCCTCGACATGGCTCGGCACCGTCGCACAGTGGGAGCACGCCCAGGAGAACCTTCGCACCGCCGGGCAGTCCGTCCTCGCCGAGCGCGGACTGAAATTGGTCGAAGCCCCGGGTGAAGCCGCGTTCTACGGCCCCAAGTTCGATCTGCAAGTTCAGGACGGACGCGGCCGCGAGGAAACCATTGCCACCGTGCAACTCGACTTCAATCAGCCCCAACGATTCGGTCTCACTTATGTCGGCGCAGATGGCGGCGAACACCGCCCCGTCATGATCCATCGAGGGACGGTGGGGTCGATGGAGCGCGTCACTGCAGCACTACTCGAACGCTATGCAGGTCGCCTCCCGTTCTGGCTCTCTCCGATCCACATCACAGTCCTGCCCGTAAGTCCCGACCAGGACGGAGCAGCGCGCACACTCGCCGAAAGGGCTCGCCACCTAGGACTTCGCAGCCGAGTCGACCACGACGGGTCATTGGGAGCGCGCGTTCGAAACGCTCGCAAGACGCGAGACCACCTCATCGCGGCCATCGGTCCGACCGAAATCGCACGGAACAGTGTTCAGATCACCGACATCGCCAGCGGCATCCGCACCGAGGTCACGCCGGAACGTCTTCTCGAGCTGATGGATGACGCCTACCGCAACCGCCGAACAGCCCTCGACTGGTCCCTTTGAAATGTCGCGTACTCGCTCGGCGGTGTGCCGAGCGAGTACGCCGAGAAGAACCCCACACGCTCGCGTGCATCCACCGGCATCATCGAAGACGCCCGGAACCCTCGAATCCAGCACCTCCGGCCAGGGTCGCATGGCGTTCGATCGCGAGACGGCAGCTCACTGCCGCCGGGGACCGGCCGTCAACGACCCGACCGGTGTCACCAGCGTCATGGCCGCATGCACCCAGCTGAACGTTGCTGTCGTCGGACACGGGGTCGTCGCGACAGCTACCCGAGCCGCACTCGCCCGATTCATCCGAGACCGCAGGATCTTTCGCTAATTGAGGACCAATGCTTGCCGGTCTCTCGATGGGGTGGGTGTGGCCGTGACAGACTCACCCGAATGGATCTGTTTCCAGTGATCGAACCGTACGACTCGGGCCATCTCGCGGTATCTGACGGAAACACTGTGTACTGGGAGGCCATCGGTACCCCGACGGGCCTTCCTGTCGTGTATCTCCACGGAGGCCCGGGGTCGGGTTGCACCTTGGGCATGCGTCGGTACTTCGACCCGAGCGTATTCCGCGCTGTGTTGTTCGATCAGCGTGGTTGCGGGCGCAGCACGCCCCGCGCTGATGATCCGGCGACCGACCTTTCCGCAAATACGACCGACCACCTCATCGCCGACATCGAGCGCCTTCGCGAACACCTCGGAATCGAAAGATGGGTCGTGGCTGGTGTGTCCTGGGGCGTGTGTCTCGGCTTGGCCTACGCGCAAGCGCACCCCGACCGGGTTGTCGGGATGGCTTTGGGTGCAATCACATCCGGTCGCCGCATGGAAGTCGAGTGGATCACCCGCGACATGCGGCGCATATTTCCACGCGAGTGGGAGCGGTTCGTCGAACCGGTGCCGGAAGCGGAGCGCGACGGAAACCTGGCGTCGGCGTACGCACGCCTACTCGCACACCCCGATACCGCTGTCCGTGAGAACGCGGCACTACGTTGGTGCGAGTGGGAAGACACCCACGTCTCGCTCGTTCCCGGATGGGCGCCCTCCCGCAGATACCGGGACCCCACGTTCCGGATGGTGTTCGCGCGCCTGGTCACCCACTACTGGGGCAACGACCACTTCCTAGCCGAAAACCAACTGCTCGACGGCATGAATCGCCTCGCGGGAATCCCAGCGATTCTCGTTCACGGTCGATACGACATCTCCGGTCCGCTCGACACCGCGTGGGAACTCTCACGCCGGTGGGAAGGCAGCCGCCTCGTTGTCATCGAGGATGCGGGCCACGGCGGCGGCAGCTTCACCGGCCGGCTCGTCGAAGCGATCAACTCATTCGCCGAGACGGCCACGACACACCAAGCCGATCCAGATCGAGCCGAATGCGTGAGGGCGGACCCTCTGGGCTGACCGCCCACGACCGCCGTCAACCTGCTGGAGAATTCAGCCCATCGACGCAGCGGAACCCGAGGTCCGCAGTGTTGACCGGGCACGCACTGTCGGGAGCGCTGTCCCACATGCGCGGAGGAGATGGGGAGAGGCGGGGAAGCCTCCGACCGGGAGTTGTCGTCGAGTGGACGGCGCACGGATCGAGCGCGCCCGGCCGATGGATCCGTCGTGCGGGCCAGGGCCCACGTGCCACCGTCACGCCCGCTCGGCGACGAGGAAGGACGCGATGCGTCCGATCAGCTCGTACGGGATCGGCTTGTTCAGCGGGAACTTCGCGGTGCCCGGCCCGGACCGGTAGGGCGCGAGGTCCGCGGTGAACTGCTCGTCGCCCGCGGGCAGGGGATACACGCTGACGTGCTTCGCCCACCCGGCGAAATGCACGACATTCTTGCCGTCGAGCGTGAGGGTGGGAATCTGGTAGCTGATCTTCTCGCCTGTGCCGGGAATCGCGTCGTGAAGGGTGGTCCGCACCTTGTCCAGGACGGCGCGCGTCTCCCCGGAGAACGTTTCCAGATAGGCGTCCACGGACTCGAAATCGACTGCCATGATGATCCTTTCATCGACCGTCGACCGCGGTCACCTCGAGTTGGTCCACCCCGTGCTGCGCGCAGCCGGTGCCCGCGCGGGACACGAAGAGGGTTGCGGTGTCGTTCGGCGGGTACACCCGCAGACCCGCGACCGGTGTCGGGTTGCACTGCTCCGCCGGATAGTTCAGCACCTGGACCGCCCGGACCGTGGCAGTCGCGCGTCCGCCCGGTGCCAGGACGACCGGTTCGCCACTGCCGCCGGCCCGGGTCGCGGCAGCTCCGATCTCGACGCCGTCCGCACCGTCGACGTACGAGACCCCCGGGAACCCGTACAGGGTGCAGGTGCGGCTCCCGGTGTTGGTGAACACCAGCGGAATCGTCACCGATCCCGCCGAACCTTCCACCCGGCCCTCGTTCACCGACAGTTCCTGGGTGGTGCACCGGTCCTGGTCGGCCACCGCAGCCGCGGTGTCTCCGGATGTGGTGCCTCCGGACGCGGCGCCCCCGGTAGTCGGCCCTGCCGTCGTCGCGGCCGGCGGCGACACCGTGGTCGGCGAGTCGGGGGCACCGGGGGAACCGCACGCCGCGAGCATCGCCGCAGCGCCCACCGTCACCAGCACGTGCCACGTCCGGAGCGTTCGCGTCACTGCGGCCCCCGGTGCAGGCACGCCTCGAACAGTTCGCGCACCTCCTGCACGTGCTTGTCCAACGTCTCGACGGTCCAGTCGTCCGTCGGCACCGGTTCCAGCACATCGACGTGTACCGTGCCCGGGTGCGCGACAAGCGAATTGCGCCACATCAGCTCGCCGGTGTCGTGGATGACAATCGGGACGATCGGCACCTGACCCTGCAACGCCAGGTGGAACCCGCCCTTCTTGAACCGGCCGAGCTTCGGGGTCGGGGACCGGGTGCCCTCCGGTGCGATCGCCAGCGACGTCCCCGACTGCAGCTTCTCGACCGCCGGCGCCAGCGCGGCCTTCGCCTTCACGGTGTTCGACCGGTCGATGTACGCCACGTCCAGCAACGCACCGACCGGGACGAACCGGGGATCGTGCGAGGCCTCCTGCTTCGCGACCCCGGTCACGTCGCGGCGAATCACGTTGCCGAGCACTAGGACGTCGAGAGAACTCTGGTGATTGAACATGAACACCGCCGGTCGCTGGCGCCACGCGTTCTCCCGGCCCTGCACATCGACGGTGATCCCGCAGATCGCCAACGCGACGTCCGGACCCACCGAGCCCACCAGGTTCGCGGCCGTCTGCCGGTTCCGGGTGAGCAATCCCGCACCCACCCCGGCTGCCGCCGTGGTCATCAGCGCGCCGATCGCGGTCGCCGTCCGCGCGGTCGACAGCGGGGTGGCGCCCCGCTGCGGTTTCGGCAGGGTAACCACGGGCCATCCGCGTCTGCGCGCCTGCTTGGTCAGTTCGCCGTCCGGGTTCAGTGCCACCGGATACCCCACCGACTCGAGCATCGGAACGTCCTCGGCGCCATTGGAGTACGCGAACGCGTCGGCCAGATCCGCGCCACGCTCGGTCGCATACGCGGCGAGGGCTTTCGCCTTCTCTGCGCCCCACAGCGGCGGGGTCGCGAGCTTCCCGGTGAGCATGCCGTCGCGGACCTCCGGCTGTGTGCAGAGCACGTCGGTGATGTCGAGGTCGTCGGCGACGAACTGGGCCTGATAGGGCGTCGCGGATGTCGCCATCACCACCGTGTGCCCCGCCCGGCGGTGTGCGGCGAGGATGGCGCGTGCGTCGCGGTAGATCATGCCCGCGATCTCCTGGCGGAACAGGCGCAGACCCCACTCGCGCAGCTCGTCGTCCTGGCGCCCGGCGAGCGCCCGCACGGCGATGTCCATCAGCCCGCCGACATCGGCGCCGCGGAACTGGGTGTCTATCACCGCGCCGGTCGTCCTCAGCAGTTCGCCGACGCTGATGTCGAGGGTGCGCAACCGGTTCCGGTACACGACCGTCGCCGAGTACCCGGCGATCAGGGTGCCGTCGAGGTCGAACGCGGCGAGGGTGCCGGGTCCCGGCGGCGCCTCCGCGATGGACCGGTACAGCGCGTCGAGGGCGTTCACTGCTCTGGGCCCTTCTGTTCGATGACCGGTTCGGCGAGGCTGTCGAGGCGGTCGTGGGCAAGATCGCGGATGCGTCGCACCCGGCGGACCAGGACCCCGATCTCCGCGGCGAACCGTGCCCGGCGCTGCGCGACGTCGCCGTCGTCGGCCTCCACCAGACCGCGGTTGCGCGCCAGGGCCAGCGCGGTGCCGAACAGTTCACCCGAGATGGATTCACTGCTCGAGATCTGCTGTCGCAACCGGCGCTGCTTGGCGATCGCGAGACAGTCCGTCACGAACGACTTCTCGTTGAAGGTGGGTGAGACCGGGGCGAGAATCAACCGGTCGGCGACCACCTCGTAGGACTCAAGGAACGGCTGCAGCACTCGGTGCGCGAGGTATGGCCGCACCGCGCCGAGAATGGTTTCCACCTGGTGAGGGTCCTTCAGCAGGTCCTCCCATCCGGGGCAGATCAGTTGCAGCTCGTCCCGCAGCTGCTGCCGGAAGGTGTCCTTGTCCGAGAAGAAGAACTCGAACTTGAGCAGGTCCCGGATCCGCTGCGCCTCCGCCCATCCGTCCGCTACCGGGTCGGTGAACCGCTCCTCGACCGCCGCTTCGAGAACCAGTTCGGCGATCGCCCTCACGATCAGGAAATGAATGCTGTTGTTGCGGTAGAACGCCGCGACGAGATGCTGGTCGGAACCGAGGTAGTAGACGCGTTCGTCGCCCTTGTCGAAGCGGCGTAGCACTCCCGAGTCCAGATGCGTCTGCAGTGCCGTGCGGATCACCTGCGGGTTGGTCAGGTCGACGTCGCCTGCGGTCGGCAGCTTGCGCACCAGGATGTACTCGATCAGCGGGGTGAGGATGAACTCGAGCTCATTGACCGTGAGCGCGCGGTCCTCGATGCCGAGGAACGCGAGCATCACCAGCGACGACGCGGTGACCGGAGTGACCTCGTTGATCCGGTGGCACACCTCGAAGGCCGTCTTCTGGATAGCCAGGCGCTGGTCGGGATCCTGGGCGAGCGCCTGTGCCAGCGACAACGGCCGGCCGATCGTCACGTGCGCGACTCCACGCCGGTTGCCCTGCGCGCGCACGTATCCGACCAACCAGCGCAGTCCCTCCTTCTGCTTGACCTCGCCGTGCGCCTCGGCGGCCATCGCCTTCACCTCGTACAACTGGTCGTACGTGATCGACACCGGCACCAGGTACACGTCGGAGGCGACGGAGCTGTGGAACGCCTGCGCCAGGTACGTCAGCAGACCGAACCGCGGCGGCCGCAGCTTCCCTGTGCGGGTGCGGCCACCCTCGATGTACCACTCGAGGTTGAACCGCTTGGTCACCAGATAGCGCATGTACTCGCGCAACGTCCACTTGTAGATCTCGTCGTCGCCGAACTTGCGGCGGATGAACACGGTGCCGCTGCGCTTGCTGATCGGGCCGATCGGCCAGAAGTTGATGTTCAGGCCGCCCATCACGTGGTTGAGCGGAAGATCGTTGGCCAGCAACGCAGGCCGCAGCACCAGCGGGTCGAGATACGAGCGGTGGCTGGGCAGGAACACCAGCGAGTGCCTGCGGTTCAGTTCGCGCAACTCGTCGAACCGGGCGGCGTCGACGTCGAGCCGGTACGCGCGGGAGAAATAGCGCCCCAGGCGATCCCACACCGCGATCGCCCGTCGGCTCTGCGTGGCGACAAGTTCGTCCAGTGCCTCACGGGCCTGCTCGTCCACCTGGGTGACATCGGTACGCAGGTCCGAAGCCAGATTTCGGATGCCGTCGCGATAGCGCCGGCTGTCGGTGATCTCGTCGACGACGAACCGGGACACCTTGTACTGGTCGCCGAGCAGGGTGCGCTCCGCGCGTTCGAGGGCGAGGGCGGCCTGGCGGCGGATGAACTCCGGCAACGACCCGCCACCGCCCTCGGAGAGACGGCGTTCGAGGTCGCTGAGCGGCGCCGGTTCGCCCTCGATCACCCGGCAGCGGGACGGGTCCGTGCGTAGCACCCGACGTTGCGCACCCCGGCCGGGGTGCAGCGGATCCCGCGGCGACAGAGCCTCGCGCAGTCGTGTCGATCCCGGCTCGTGCGGGTCGCGGGGGAGCCACACCACCCGCACCGGCGTCAGCAGCGGGTCGTCCTCCCGCGTCGTCAGTTCGGCGAGGGTCTGATCGGTGATCGTCACCGCGCTCGCAGGCACGGAGGAGGTGCTCATCCGCTCACCGAGCCAGGTGTGCAGCACCCCCGACTCGGTCTCGGTCATCGCCTCGGTCAGGTACACCCGGGGCCGTGCCGTGTTCGCCGTCATCGTGACACTCCCATCCTCGCCGTGACCACGCCCGTCACCGTCACTCGGAGCCCTTCGCCGTGCCCAGGGCCACCACCTCGTCGAGCCCCTCCTGCAGACACTCCATGAACATCGCCGGCGCGGTGACCGCGGCGGTGTCGAGATTGACGCCGATGCAGCAGACCCCGTTGTGCGAGACGAGCGTCGCCATCACCGCACATCCCGGTGCCGGACCGAACGGGAACATCCGCTCGATCCGGGCCCCGGCCAGATACACCGGGACCGGCACCCCGGCGACATTGCTCGCCTGCAGGTCCAGTCCGGTGGACTGCGAGAGGTACCAGTTCGCCAGCAGCCACGTCGGGAGCCGCGACAGCAGAGGCGCCGCGAGGTCGAGCGCGTCCAGCGCAGGCTCCTCCCGCAGCCCGAGGACGATCGTGCGGACCTTCGCGATCCGCGCGACCGGATCACGTTCGGCGGCGGGGCCGGCGAACCGCACCGCGGTGAACCTGTTGCCCCCGGACGGATCCGACGCGGTCCGCATGTTCACCGGCATCCCCATCGGGACCGCGCCGATCTGCTGACCGTGCCGGTCGTGGTAGCGCGCGAAGCCGCCGAGCAACGCCGCGACGTACGCGTCGTTGAGAGACCCGCCCGCCGCCTTCGCGCCGGCCTTCAGCTCGTCCAGGCCCACCTCGAGCGCACCGAACCAGCGGCCGAGCCCACGGTCGCGCAGCAACGGCGACCCGGTCGCGGGTGGGGGAGTGACCACCCGCCGAAGCGAGTTCGCGTACTCGAAAGCCTCGGTGGCTGCACCGAGCGGGTTCGTCACGGTCGCGGTGGCGGTCCGCACCGCCCCGCCGAGGAGTCCGGCGATCCGGCCCGGGGCCCGGCGCAGCTGCGTCGCGACCTCCTCACCGAACGCGGTGACGGTGTTGAGGTTCTCCGGGGGCGCGGGCAGGCGGTCCGGCTTGTCGGGGGTCGGCTCGCGGCGCCGGCTGTGCAGCAGCGTCATCAGGCCGATGCCGCCCATACCGTCGGTCATGCTGTGGTGGGTCTTGACCACGTACACGGCTCGGCCGTCCTCGAGGCCCTCGATCAGCATCGCCGTCCACGGTGGACGGGCCTTGTCGAACGGCTCGGTCGCCAGGTGCCGGCAGATCCGCAGCGCGTGATCGAACGTCGCGGGCTCGGGCAACCGCACCCGCCGCAGGTGGTAGTCGAGATCGAACTCGGGGTCGACCGACCACACCGGATTGCCCAGTCCGAACACGGGTTCCACCGCACGCATGCGGATCCGGGGCACGATGTGCGAAGCCCATTCGTGCGCGCGGACCAGGCGATCCCAGTCCGGTGGGCCGTCGAGGACGTCCACGGCGACGATCGGGGAGCGGAGCTTCGGCTGTGCCTCTTCCATCCGCCACATGCCGGCTTCGAGGTCCGACATCGTGCGGTTCCAGCCCTGCGCGAGCCCGGACAGGTCGACGTCGACCGCACTCGGTGGAACCAGGGGTTGGCCGCCGGTGTCGCCAACGCTGCCCATGTCGCACTCCCTACGGTTGTCCACTGCCCGCG
This sequence comes from Rhodococcus sp. NPDC003348, assembly GCF_053589375.1. Classification (NCBI taxonomy): domain Bacteria; kingdom Bacillati; phylum Actinomycetota; class Actinomycetes; order Mycobacteriales; family Nocardiaceae; genus Rhodococcus; species Rhodococcus sp. NPDC003348. The sequence continues at coordinate 15,249 of NZ_JBSFRT010000015.1, read as the reverse complement.
GTCGTCGGCTCCCAGTCTGTACCCGGCCCCTGACTGTCGGGGTCGTTTCCGGCTTCGGGGTCGCGGTCGTGTCGTGGCGTCCCGCCCCCGGTCCCACTGGGCGGGACCGGGGGCGGGACGGGTGGCGACACGCCCGAGAGTGAAGCGGAATCGCAAGGGTGCTGGTAGTGACGCAGATTACATTTCCAGGCACGTCAATGTGGGGCAACCCACAGGCGAGTTAACGCGATGTTTCGCTCCTAGCTATACAAACATCCCTCGCCAGGGGCTAGATTCGCGTCTATCGCTCGACATCGCGGAGGCGTTACAGGTCGAGCGGGCATGTCCGTCGAGTGACGGACAGGGTGTTACCGCCGGGCGTGCGCGCACGGCATGCGTGAACGGAGTTACGAGATGAGCGACCCCACAGCCGCAGACGGCATGGTTCGCGCGATCCTCGCGTACGAATTCGATGACCTCGACACCGACGGCGCCGCCGCCGTCGCCGCGATCCGCGCGGGACTACTCGGTGACTGGGTGTCCGCGGTTGCGGACTCCGGGATGCTGTCGGCCGGTGCCGTCCGCGACCTCGAGTCGGCCTGGCGAGCGGACCCGGAACTGCTGGTCGACGCCCTCCTCGACGGTGTCGACGAGATCACCCGCCGTCGCCTGACCGCCTCGCGCGTGGCGTCCCTGCCTGTCGCGGCGGAACGGGTGTCCGCGGTCTGACCGTGGGGGTGACGGAGCACGTCGGCCCGGTGTCCGATCCGGGCGCCACTCGTCGTCTCGTTTGTCACAGCAGTCACAACTGTCACTCTGTTACCTGATTGTGGTGATTGGTCCTCGCCACCGCCCTCGATTCCGGCTAGGTTGGGCTCCAATCGCTCGAGCGCACCAAAGTGTTACACCGGCGCGAGAAGTCGCACCCGACGGAGGGACCGGCACCATGAACGATCTGGCATCCCCGACGAAAGACCTGGTCAACGCGGTGCTGTGTTGTGAATGGGAGGGCGGCGAGATCGACGTCCACGCCATCGACCAGGTGCGCGACGGCGAGATGGCCGAGTGGAAAGAAGCCCTTTCGGAGAGCGGCCTGTTCACCGACGAGGCGTTGGTCGCGATCGTCGGAGCCTGGCGTCGTGACCCGGAGCTGCTCGTGGACGCCCTCCTCGCCGGAGCCGACGAGGTCTCGCGGCGTCGCCTCAAGACGCCGCGCCGGCTCTCGCTCCTGCCGGCGCTGCGGTCCGACCGCCGGGTCGTCTTCGGCTGAGCCGGTTCTCCGCCGGAACGCGGAGTCCACCCTGCGGGACACCCTCGGTGCACAGTCACCCTCGGGACACAGTCACCCTTCCGCTGAACCCTCATCGACAACGATCACCTCGTCGTCGGTGAGGGTTCGGTGTTTCACACCGTCGCGCCGGTAGCCGTCGGCGATCTCCTCGATCAGGGCGGACTCGGTCGCGGTGTACCCAGGTGACCGGTAGTGCGGGACGATCGCGTGGTCCACCAGTCCGAGGCCGTCCCAGATGACCGGCACCCCGCACGCGGATGCGACCTCGGCCGGGTCGTCGACGCGTTCGAGGCCCCGCAGGCTGGGCGTCAATACACACGCCCCCGCGCTGTAGCCGGCGTACACCAGAGCGTCCTCGCGCAGCAGATCCGTCAGAACCTCGTCCGCGCCGCTGCGCGCGAACTGGGCGCGCAGCACGAAGGTGTTGCCTCCTCGCACCCACACCAGATCGTGGCGGGACAATTCCGCCCGCAGCCGGTCCGGTGCCCCGACGAACTTCCGCAGATCCACCTCCCGCGGGTCGAAACCCAGCCGTCGCAACGGGACCAGGTCCGAGACCACCGCGGACTTCCGCGCGGATCCCCACGAGTCGGCGGCGTTCGCGATCACGGCGACGCGGCCCGGGCGTCCCACCAACCGGAGCAGTCGGTCGGGGTCGGCGCCGAAACGGTACGACGCGAGGAACAGCCGCATCAGATGGTGAACGCGAGGTTCGTCGCGATCTGCCTGCCCAGGGCCTCGTCCCCGACGAAGGTGATCTCGTCGATCCGGTCGGCGCCCGAGACCCGGCCGCCGCACAACCGGGTGAACAGCCGCGAGTCCAGGCCGAGGGTGACGGTCGGTGGCCCGGGCAGAGTAGGCACCACCGCCGCGCGGCCGCCGCGCTCCGGGTGCGCGGGGTCGCCGACCACGACGTGGACCTCCCGCGGACGGTCGTCGGCAAACGCCAGGGGACCCGACAGTGCGAACGTCACCGACGAACCCTGCGGCGCCCGGCCCTTCTTCCCGACGGCGAACCCGACACCGTTCAGTAGTTCGGCGAACGCGTACTCGCCGCGGGGACCGCCCTCGTCGCCGGGCAGGGCGAGCGCGTCCCTGATGTCGTGTTCGTGGAACCAGCAGTCGAACAGGCGGGTACGCATGAACCGCCCGTAACTGTCCGGCCCGACCGGGGTCATCGCGGGCGCGTCGAAATCGTCCTGCGACATCGCACCCAGGGCCCGGGCCCGGCGTGCCGTGATGTCCCGGTACGCGGCCAGCATCTCCGCGGGGGATCGGTCCCGCAGGCCGTGGATCCAGCGTTCGTTGAAGGCGCCGATCGGGTTGTGCACGTGCGGGGAGTCGGGGACCGCGTCCGCCTCGACCGGCGGGTCGATGCCCTCGAGCATGGACTCGGTACCGATGAGGTGCGCGACGACGTCATGCACCGACCAGCCCGGCAGCGCCGACGGCTGCGCCCACTGCTCCGGCGTCAACCGTGCGAGCAGGGCGCCGATCACGTCCCACTGTTCGATCAGGGCTGCGGTCAGCGGCTCCCGGTCGAGCAGCGTCGGGGTCCTGGTCTCGCTCTTCCGGCCACTGTCGCTCATTCGGCCACTGTAGAGGCGTAGGGGAGCTCAGGTGCCGATCTCGTGATCGCCGATCTCGGCGGTCCCGAACTCGCAGCGGGGGCAGTCGTGGTCGGGGCCGTCGGGCAGGAACGCGCCGCACTCCGGGCACACCCGGTCCAGCCAGCAGGCCGGGTCGCCCCCGACGTCGTCGCCCACGTCTCTCCTTACTTTTCTTGTTCGCCACTTTTCTTGTTCGCTGCTGTTCTCGTCGTTCCCGCGGCGGGTGCTCACGCCTCGTTCAGGACCTCGGCCAGCACGTCCGCGTGACTGTGTTCCAGATCGTGGGTGGCGGTCAGGAGCACCAGCGGCCTGCCGTTCGCCAGCGCAGTGACGCGGGCGATGGCCTCGCGGCCCTCGTCGGATTCGAGTTCGGCACGGTAGCGGGCCCGGAACTCGCGGAAATGCGCGGCGTCGTGGCTGTACCAGCGCCGCAGTTCCGTCGACGGTGCCAGGTCCTTGGCCCAGTCGTCGTAGTGGAAATCGTCCTTGCGGACGCCCCGCGGCCACAGGCGGTCGATGAAGACGCGGACCGCGCCCGGTTCCGGTTCGGGGTGGTCGTACACGCGCTCGACCGTGACGTCCGGTGTCGTCCGACTGGTCATCGTCACCTCCGCGGCAGAAGCAGTGACCCGGCCCTGTGGCCCAGTCTAGGTTCGACGGCCGGTCGGCGAGGCGGGATGAACGAGCGGTGGGCGGTCGGCGCGTGCGGGAATTCGGGCCTCACGGGCGCCGTGGAACGCCGCTGACGCCCCGACAATGCTGTGACCGGTGACACAATTCCGTAGGAATCTACGCCACTTGCCCTTGATCGGATTCGATTCAGTGCCTGTTTTGGGGATTTTGAGATGTATCCGTGAGCGAAAGCGTGTCAGCATTGGCTACTTCGTGCTACCCGGACCATCGTCCGCTCGTCGCACGCGGGCCGCCGCCCGTCCCGGCCCGACAACCACCAATCGCAGGAAGTAGTCACATTGGACACATCGAAGAGCACGCCCCAGGCGCGCCCGACGGTCGGCGTCGTTCGAGAGACGAACGACGGTGAACGGCGGGTGGCGCTGGTCCCGAAGGTCGTGACGACCTTGATCGGCAAGGGCCTCGACGTCGTCGTCGAAGCCGGTGCCGGTCTCGGGGCGTTGATCCCGGACGAGCTGTACAAGGAGGCCGGTGCCACCATCGGCGACCCGTGGTCGGCTGACCTGGTCGTCAAGGTCGCGCCGCCCACCGACGCCGAAACCGCGAAGCTGAAGTCGGGATCCGTCCTGATCGGTTTCCTGGCGCCGCGCACCAACCCCGACGGGATCGCCGCACTGAAGGCCGCGGGCGTGTCCGCGTTCGCGGTCGAGGCCATTCCGCGCATCTCCCGCGCTCAGGTAATGGACGCGCTGTCGTCGCAGGCGAACGTCGCCGGCTACAAGGCCGTCGTCGTCGCGGCATCGGAGTCCACCCGGTACTTCCCGATGCTGACCACCGCCGCGGGCACCGTGAAGCCGGCGACCGTGCTGGTCCTCGGTGTCGGTGTCGCCGGCCTGCAGGCCCTCGCCACGGCGAAGCGGCTCGGCGGCCGGACCACCGGTTACGACGTGCGTCCGGAGGTCGCGGACCAGGTGCGTTCGGTCGGTGCGCAGTGGCTCGACCTGGGCATCGACGCCGCCGGTGAGGGCGGCTACGCCCGCGAGCTGACCGAGGACGAGCGCGCGCAGCAGCAGCAGGCGCTCGAGGACGCCATCAAGGGCTTCGACGTGGTCGTCACGACCGCGCTGGTTCCGGGTCGTCCGGCGCCGCGTCTGGTCACCGCCGCCGCGGTGCAGGGCATGAAGCCCGGCTCCGTCGTGGTCGACCTGGCCGGTGAGACCGGTGGCAACTGCGAGCTGACCGAGCCCGGTCAGACGGTCGTCAAGCACGGCGTGACGATCTGCTCGCCGCTGAACCTGCCCGCGACGATGCCCGAGCACGCCTCGGAGCTGTACTCGAAGAACCTGCAGGCCGTCATCGAGTTGATGCTCGACGAGAACGGTGCGCTCGCGCCCGACTTCGACGACGAGATCCTCGCCGCCGCCTGCGTCACCCGTGAGGGGGCGAACGCCTGATGTACAACGAACTGCTGGCGAACATCGCGATCCTGGTCCTGGCCGGGTTCGTCGGATTCGCCGTCATCTCCAAGGTCCCGAACACGCTGCACACGCCGCTGATGTCGGGCACCAACGCCATCCACGGCATCGTCGTGCTCGGCGCGCTGGTCGTGCTCGGGCATCTGCCCGGCGACGCGCCGTGGTCGATCAAGATCATCCTGTTCGTCGCGCTGGTGTTCGGCACCCTGAACGTCGTCGGCGGTTTCGTGGTCACCGACCGCATGCTCGCGATGTTCAAGCCCAAGAAGGACGCCCAGAAGGTCGTCGAGAAGAAGGGGGCTGACGCCTGATGGGCTACCTCGTCACGATCCTGTACATCGTCGCGTTCTCGATGTTCATCTACGGTCTCTCGGGTCTGACCGGCCCGAAGACCGCGGTGCGCGGCAACTACATCGCCGCGGTCGGCATGCTCGTCGCCGTGATCGCGGTGCTGATCGACATCCGCGACACCGACAACTGGGGCCTGATCATCGGCGGCCTGGCCGTTGGCGTCATCCTCGGTGTCCCGCCCGCGCTGCGCACCAAGATGACCGCGATGCCGCAGCTCGTCGCGCTGTTCAACGGCGTCGGCGGCGGCACGGTCGCGCTGATCGCGTGGGCGGAGTTCCTCAACTCCGACGGCTTCACCGCTGTCGAGGCGGTGCCGTCGGCGCCGTTCATCGTCGGGTCGCTGTTCGCCGCGATCATCGGTTCGGTGTCGTTCTGGGGTTCGCTGGTCGCGTTCTCCAAGCTGCAGGAACTGCTCAACAAGAACCTGGAAAAGAAGGTCGTCGCCTCGGCGAAGCTGTTCCAGCTCGCGAACATCGTCCTCGCGGTGGTGTCGATCGGTCTCGCGATCTACATCGGTGTGGGCGCCGACGGTGACCCGCAGTCGCCGTGGCTGATCGTCGGGCTGCTCGTCGCGGCCGGTGTGATGGGCCTGTTCGTGGTGCTGCCGATCGGCGGCGCCGACATGCCCGTCGTCATCTCGCTGCTCAACGCCCTGACCGGCCTGTCAGCCGCCGCGGCGGGTCTGGCCCTGAACAACCAGGCGATGATCGTCGCCGGCATGATCGTCGGCGCGTCCGGCTCGATTCTGACCAACCTGATGGCGAAGGCGATGAACCGGTCCATCCCGGCGATCATCTTCGGCTCCTTCGGTGGCGGTGACGAGGGTGGCGCCGCGGGCTCCGCCGCGGGCGGCACCGTCAAGGCCACCTCCGCCTCCGACGCGGCGATCCAGATGGCGTACGCCAACCAGGTCATCGTCGTGCCCGGCTACGGTCTGGCGGTCGCGCAGGCGCAGCACGCGGTCAAGGAGATGGCCAGCATGCTCGAGGAGCGTGGCGTCGAGGTCAAGTACGCGATCCACCCGGTCGCCGGCCGGATGCCCGGTCACATGAACGTCCTGCTCGCCGAGGCCGACGTCGAGTACGACGCGATGAAGGAGATGGACGACATCAACGGCGAGTTCTCTCGCACCGACGTCACCATCGTCATCGGCGCGAACGACGTCACCAACCCGGCCGCGCGTCAGGATTCGTCGAGCCCGATCTACGGCATGCCGATCCTCAACGTCGACCAGTCGAAGTCCGTCATCGTGCTCAAGCGGTCCATGTCGTCCGGCTACGCCGGCATCGACAACCCGCTGTTCACGGCGGATCAGACCTCGATGCTGTTCGGTGACGCGAAGAAGATGGTCTCCGAGGTCACCGAGGAACTCAAGGCGCTGTAACACGGGCGCTGCAACACCACCGGTGGTGTCACATCAACGGCGCTGTGACACCACCGGCTCGGCAATGACACGGGCACCCTCGCGCGGCTGGACCGCGCGAGGGTGCCCGTCCCTCGTCGTCGGGCCGGATCGACGCCGTTCGCCGCGGCGTAGGCCTTGATCACGGGGTGGGCCGGAGCAGTCCGGCGAACCGGCACGCCGGCAGGACGCACAGGAGTGGCACCGCGAGCGTCGCGGTCAACGGCATCAGTTGCGTCAACCATCCCAGCAGTGCCGGACCGGCCAGCAACCCGAGATACCCCATGCCCACCACCCGGGACATGTTCACGCCCGGCGAGCCCGCGTTCAGGTTGCCGGCGGCGGTGAAGATCTGCGGGATGCAGCCCGAGAGCCCGAGTCCGAACAGCGCCCAGCCGAACAGGGTGAGCGGAACCCAACTCGACGCCATCACCGCACCCATCCCGACGGCCGCGATCAGGGTGCCGTAGCGCACCACCGCGACCGGTCCGAGCGCCGCCGCGACCCGGTCCGCGGTGAACCGGCCGACGGTCATCATCACCGCGAACGCGCCGAACGCCAGCGCCGCGGTCGCGTCGGACGTGCCGAGGTGTTCCTTGACCTGCAGCGTGCTCCAGTCGTTCGCGGCCCCCTCGGCGAGGAACACGGCGAACGCGATCGCGCCGAGGGCCAGGACCTTCGCGGTCGCCGGTCGCTCGTGTGACCTCGCCGAACCGGTGGCCGCCGTCCGTTCATCGGGTTCGTGAACTTCGTGCGGCAGCAGCGCAGGCAGGCAGGCGAGGATGGTGACGGCGCCGAGTACGGCCGCCCCCGGCAGCGCCGTCGACGGCGCCACGCCCGCGGCCAGCGTCGCCGCACCGAGCAGCGACCCGGCGACCCCACCGAGGGAGAACAGGGCGTGGAACGCCGACATGATCGGTCGGCCGTAGGCCCGCTCGACGTGCACCGCCTGCGAGTTCATCGACACGTCCAGCGCGCCGTTGCCGAGCCCGAAGACGGTGAGCGCCACGCCCAGGCTCACCGCGTCGGTGGCCAGCGCCGGTCCGATCGCACCCGCGGACAGCAGCAGGCCCGCCGCCGCGATCATGCGTCGGCTGCCCCACCGGTCCGCGAGCGGTCCGGCGATCTGCATGCCGATCAGGGCGCCGCCGGCGAGGACCAGCAGCAACCAGCCCAGCGTGGCGTGGCTGATGGCGGTCCGCTCCGAGATGGCGGGGATGTGCACCACCCACGCGGCGAGCAGGAAACCGTTGACGGCGAACACGCCGAAGACGGCGGCACGGGCACGGCGGAGACGGGCGGCGTCGAGCGTGGTCAGCAGCATCGGGTCCCATTGTGGCGGCACCGCCGCCCGTGAGCACTCTTGGTCCCCACGCGGGCCAAAAGTACTCACGGGCGGCGAAGCCGCTCAGCTGCGGGCCAGGAGAGTCGCTCAGCTGCGGGCCAGCAGGGTGAGGGGGTCGGTGAGGATCGCGGCGACGTCGGCGAGGAATTGCGAACCCTGCTCGCCGTCGACGAGACGGTGGTCGAACGACAACCCCAGCGTCGTCACCCAGCGGGGGACCACCTCGTCGTCGACCACCCACGGACGGCGGGCGATCGCGCCGAGGCACAGGATCGCCGCCTCCCCGGGCGTCAGGATCGCCGTGCCCGCGTCGACTCCGAACACCCCCACGTTGGTGATCGTGATCGTGCCGCCGGTCAGGTCCGCAGGCGTCGCGTGACCGGCTCGGGCGGTCGCCGTCGACTCACCGATCGCGCGGGTCAGGTCGACGAGTGTCATGTCGTGCGCGTCCTTGACCGTCGGCACGAGCAGCCCCCGCTCCGTCGCGGTCGCGACACCGAGGTTCACGTAGTGCTTGGTGACGATCTCCTGGCGGACCTCGTCCCAGCTCGCGTTGAGTTCCGGGCGACTCCGCAGTGCCACCAGCATCGTCTTCGCCACCAGCGACAGCGGCGTCAGGGTGAGGCCGGCGAACGGCGCCGTTTTCCGTAGCCGGTCGAGCAGTTCCATCGACGCCGTCACGTCGACGGTGACGAATACGGTGACCTGTGGTGCGGTGAACGCGCTGCGCGTCATCGCCGCGGCGGTCTGCTTGCGGACGCCCCGGATCGGGGTCCGGGACTCCCGGCCCGCCCGAGGCGCGGAATCCCGGCCGCCCCCGGTCGCGGCGGCTTCGACATCGGTGACGGTGATCGCCCCGCCCGAACCGGTGCCCGGCACCGTCGCCAGGTCGACGCCGAGTTCGCGCGCGAGTCGACGAGCGGACGGTTTCGCGTCCGGCCGGGCCGCCTCGTCCCGGGTGCCACCGGGTGTGACGGCGCCACCATCGGTGTCCGCGGTGACGGCGCCGCCGTCGGTGTCCGCGGTGACGGCGCCGCCGTCGCGCCGTCGTGTGCGTCGTCGGCTCGCAGGCTGGGCGGCGGGGCCGTACCCGACCAGCACCGAACCCTGTGCGGGAGGAAGGGGTTCGGAGGTGGCGCCTGCATCCCCGATCCGGATCAGTGGCGCACCGACCGGAACCGTGTCACCGGGGGCGGCGAGCAGGGCGAGGACGGTGCCCGCGAACGGCGACGGCAGTTCGACGGCGGCCTTCGCGGTCTCGACCTCGGCGATCACCTGGTTGAGTGCAACCGTGTCGCCGACGGTCACCGACCATGACATGAGTTCCGCCTCGGTCAGGCCCTCACCGAGGTCGGGCAGCCGGAACTCGTGCACCTCGCCGGTCACGGTGGTCCCCGTCAGGCGGCGAGCGTCCGGTCGACCGCATCGAGGATGCGATCGGGGTCGGGCAGGTAGTACTTCTCGAGTTTCGCCGGCGGGTACGGGGTGGCGAACCCGCCGACCCGCAGCACGGGCGCCTCCAGTTGGTAGAAGCAGCGTTCGGTGATGCGGGCGGCGATCTCGGCGCCGAGTCCGGCGAACACCGGTGCCTCGTGCACGATCACGAGCCGCCCGGTGCGGCGGACCGATGCCTCGACGGTGTCGAAGTCGATCGGGGACAGTGCCCGCAGGTCGATCACCTCCAACGAATGCCCCTCCGTCTCGGCCGCGGCGGCCGCGGCGAGCGCGGTCGCCACCATCGGTCCGTACGCGACGATCGTGGCGTCGGTGCCGGGGCGGGCGACGCGGGCGCAATACAGGTCGAGCGCGGGCGGAGCGTCGGGCTCCACCTCGCCGCGGTCCCAGTACCGGCGTTTCGGCTCGAAGAACACCACCGGGTCGTCGTCGGCGATCGCCTGCTGGATCATCGTGAAGGCGTCGGACGGGGTGGACGGGCTGACCACGCGCAGTCCGGCGGCGTGCGCGAAGTACACCTCGGGGGATTCCGAATGGTGTTCCACCGCACCGATTCCGCCTCCGAACGGGATGCGGATGGTCAACGGTGCCCGGACCCGCCCCTCGGTGCGGTAGTGGATCCGGGCGACCTGCGAGACGATCTGGTCGAACGCCGGGTAGACGAAGCCGTCGAACTGGATCTCGCACACCGGGCGGTAGCCGCGCAGTGCGAGTCCGAATGCGGTGCCGACGATTCCGGATTCGGCGAGGGGGGTGTCGATGACGCGGGCGTCACCGAAGTCCTTCTGCAGGGTGTCGGTGACCCGGAAGACGCCGCCGAGGGCACCGATGTCCTCGCCCATCAGCACGACCTTCGGATCGTGGTCGAGTGCGCGCCGCAGTCCGGCATTGATCGCACCGGCCAGGGTCATGGTGGTCATCAGCGCGCCCCCTCCATGTCGTGCAGGTAGGCGGCGTAGCTGTCCCGTTCCTCGTCGAGGACGGTGTGCCCGTGCGCATAGACGTGGTCGAACAGGCGCAGCGGTTCCGGGTCGGGCAGGGCGAGGGTACCGGCCCGGAAAGCGGCGGCCGCGCCTTCGGCCTTCTCCCGGACCCGGCCGTCGAACTCGCCGTCCCACGCGTCCTCGCGTTCGAGGAGTCGACGGATCCGATCGATCGGGTCGCGCGCCCGCCACGGCTCGAGGTCGGCGCCGGTCCGGTAGCGGGTCGGGTCGTCGGACGTGGTGTGCGGACCCATCCGGTAGGTGAGCGCCTCGACGAAGCTCGGACCGCTGCCCTCCCTGGCCCGCCGGGCCGCGGTCCGGGTGACGGCGAGGACCGCGAGCACGTCGTTCCCGTCCACCTGCACGGACGGCATGCCGTAGCCGGCTGCCCTCTGTGCCAGCGGGTTCGGGCTCTGCAGCCGAACGGGTTCGCTGATCGCCCAGTGGTTGTTCTGGCAGAAGAACACCACCCCGGCGTTGAAGCTCGTGGCGAATCCCAGTGCCTCCGACAGGTCGCCCTGACTGGTCGCGCCGTCGCCGAAGTACGCGACGGTGGCGATCTCGGCGCCGTCGAAGTGCGCGCCGATCGCGTAGCCGGTGGCGTGCAGGCCCTGCGCGCCGACGACGATCGCCGGATTCGTCAGCGCGAGCGCGTTCGGATCCCAGCACGACAGCGCGACACCGCGCCACAGGCGTGGCCACTGCGCCGGATCGACGCCGCGGCAGTACGCCAGACCGTGCTCGCGGTAGCTGGTGAAGACGTAGTCGTCGGGATCGAGCGCGTGCGCCGACCCCACCTGGGCGGCTTCCTGGCCGAGGCTGGGTACCCAGATCCCGAGCTGGCCCTGGCGTTGCAGCGCGGTGGCTTCGGCGTCGACGCGCCGGACCACCACCATGTCCTCGTACATTGCGCGGAGTTGCTGTGCGCCGACGTCGGCGACGACCTCCGCATACCGTGCACCGTGCACCCGTCTGCCGTCCGGTTGGACGAGCTGGACCGGGTAGACCTTCTTGTCGGCCACCGGGACCTCCTCGTGCTGTCGCCGGGGAGGTCCTCGTGAGACAGGCCCCGACGCGCTGTGCCCTCACCCACCAGCATCCCCTTTTGGCGTGGCGGCGCAAGGGTCAGCGGCGGCGCAGTCCGAGGCGGAGGTTCGCGGGTTTGAGGGTGAACTCCTCTGCGACCTCGAGGGTGTAGCCGGGGTCGGGTTCGAGGTCGTAACGGTGCAGGATCAGCGCCAGTGCGAGCACCGACTCGTGCAGGGCCAGTTGTCGTCCGATGCACTGCCGCAGTCCGGTGCCGAACGGCTTGTAGATCCCCGGCGGGCGAGTGCGGGAACGCTCCGGCAGGAAGCGGTCGGGGTCGAAGGCCAGTGGGTTCGGCCCCCACACCGGGTCGCGGTGCACGGCGAAGGTGAGCGCGAGCACCGGTTGCCCGGCTCGAAGCAGGTAGCGACCGCCGAGCAGGGTGTCCTGCAGCGGTTCCCGGAGGAACCCCGGCCCGATCGGCCACAGGCGCAGCGTCTCGTCGACGACCCGCCGCAGGTACTTGAGCTTGTGGACGTCGGAGAACGCCGGATCGGGATCGGTCCCGGCCGGCCACATCGACTCGATCTCCGCCCGGGCGCGGGTCGCGACCTCGGGGTGGGTGGAGAGGATGTGCAGGGCGAACGACAGTGTGCCCGAGGTCGTTTCGTGTCCTGCTGCGAAGAAGGTGAGCACCTGGTTGCGGATGTTCTCGTCACTGAGATATCGCCCGGTCGCCGGGTCGGAAGTGGTCAGCATCAGCGCCAGCAGGTCGTCGTCGGGCGCATCGTCCGGGTGTGCGCGCCGGGTCCGGATGACGTCGTCGACGACGCCGCGCGCATACGCGAGGTCGGCGTCCACGCCGGCGATCGCCTGACGATGTACCAGGTGGTCGAGCCAGTGCACCGGAATCCGGTACCCGGACCGTCCCATGTACGCGAACACGCGCATCACTGCGGCCGCATACGGATCCGGTTCGGTGGACTCGAACGAGTGGAAGTCGTGGCCGAAGCCGATCCGCCCGATCGTCTGCAGCGTCATCTTGCTGGTGTCGGTGTGCACGTCCACCGGCCCCGACCGGGAGTTCTCGTCCCAGTACGCGATCAGTTCACGTGTCGTCTCGACCATCGTGTCGTGATAGTTCTTCATCGCGGACAGCGAGAAGGCCGGCTGAAGGATGTTGTGCGCCCGCGACCAGTTCGGCTCCGTCGTGTACGCCGAGAAGAGGGCGTCGCCGAGCATTTCGCGGGTGTACGCCGTGCTGAACCCGATACGTTTGCCGAACCGCTTGTCGTCGCAGAGGTCCGCGTACAGGTCGGTGCCGGACACCACCGTGAGGTGCTGCCGGAACACCTGGGTGTCGAAGATCGGGCCCAGGGCCCGCGCCTGTTCGGCCAGATGTTGGGAGGGTCTGCTCGGGTCGGCGGTGAGCAGATCGCCGAGAAGCGGGAGTCGGTGCGGCGGGTGCGGGAGTGTTGTGGTCATCGCGATTCACTTCGATTCGGGATCGTGGTGGCGCGTGCGTCTGCAGTTGTCCCGCTGCAATTGTCCCGCGGTCGTCGGTGGAAGTCTGCTGCCGATTCGTGATGCACCGAGGGCGATTCGGTACCGCAGGTTTCGAGTCGGTCCGTCCTAGTCTGGCGGGAGCCCGACTCGGAGTGTGATCGGACTCGGAATGTGATCAGTCGACCCGGAGGGATTGTCCATGTTGCGCAGCAAGGGACTTGTGACCGCGGGAGTGCTTGCGGGGGCCGTGACCCTCGCCCTGGCGCCGACGGCGTCCGCCGCGACCGTCTACCAGATCGCCACCGTGCCGCCGATCGGCACGGTCTACGCGAACAACCTGGTGACTCTCGGTGTCTCGGTCGGTCCGGTCCCGACCGGAGCGGACGCCACCACCCCGGTCGTGCTGACGGTGACCGAACCCGACGGCGACGAGCGGACCGTCACGATGCCGCTGACATTGGGGGTGGCGACCGCTGCGACGCCGGTCCACGAGCCCGGCCGATACGTGGCCACATTCACCTTCGACCCGCCCGGCGGTGATCACGCCGAGGCGACGCTTCGGTTCGATGCGGTCCCCTCCCCGCTGGCGGGTGGGAGTTCCTCGTAACCCGGTCCGCCCGGATCGGAGGGTGCGAACCCTACCGATCCTGTTGCGGTGACGCCGAATCGGCCCAGGCAGGCGGGGTAACCACTAGCATCGACGGGTCGGAGCCAGTGGTACGTCACCGTCGGGCCTCGTCCGCGCGGACGGGTCCGCTGGAGCAGCAGCGAAGGGAGCAGCCGATGAGCAACGCCGTGGGTCTGGACGAGCGTGCGGTCTCCGCGTGGATCGCGGATCTGGGGGTCGGTGCCCTCGCGCCGCTGAATTTCAAGCGGATCGGCAACGGCCAGTCCAACCTGACGTACATCGTGACCGACTCGGGCGGTTCCGCCTGGGTGCTGCGTCGGCCCCCGCTCGGTCATCTGCTCGCGTCCGCGCACGACGTCGCCCGTGAGTACCGGATCATCTCCGCCCTGCAGGGCACGGGCGTTCCGGTTCCGAAAGCACTTGCCTTGACCGAGGATCCGGCGGTGACCGACGCGCCGCTGATGCTGATGAGCTACGTCGACGGTGTCGTCGTCGACAGCATCGGTGTGGCCAAGGAATTGACACCGGAACGGCGACGTGCCACCGGCCTGTCGATGCCGAAGGCACTGGCCAGCATTCACCGCGTCGACCTCGAACTCGCCGGGCTCGACGACCTGTCGAGTCGTTCGCCGTTCGCGGAGCGGCAGATTCGGCGGTGGTCCGGGCAGTGGGCGAAGTCGAAGACTCGTGAGGTGCCGGCAGTGGAGGAGTTGACGGCGCTGCTGTCACGTTCGATTCCGGAGCAGAGCGAAGTAACACTGGTGCACGGGGACTTTCACCTGAGCAACGTCATCACCGCACGTGACGACGGTCGGGTGGTCGCGGTCCTCGACTGGGAGCTGTGCACGCTCGGCGACCCGATGGCCGACGTCGGCGCCCTGCTCGCCTACTGGTCGCAGGCCGATGACGAGCTGCCGGGACCGTTCGTCGCGTCGACGATGGAGGGTTTCCCGACGCGTGCCGAGCTCGCGGACGTGTACTTCCGGGAGACCGGGCGAGATCGCTCTGCGCTCGGGTTCTGGCACACGCTGGCCCTGTGGAAGCTGGCGATCATCGCCGAGGGCGTGCTGCGTCGCACGATGGAGGATCCGCGCAACACCGCCGAGGTCGGGGCACCGTCGATCAAGATCATCGACGACATCGTCGCCCGCGCGGTGGACACGGCGCGTTCGGCCGGGCTGCACTGAACGAGCCGCTAGCAGACGCAACGCCGGGATAGTTGCGGAATCGTGTTCTTTTCGGTCTTGCAAAATTGATTCTCGAAACCGGACGCGCGGTACGGAAGTGCGGTGCACACTCGTTCGCAGCCGAATCCGGCTATCGGGAACATCAGGACAGAATGGAGATCGTCATGGATCAGATCGTCGCCCTGCTCACCGGCCTCCTCAGCAGCTTCTCCGCCGACGCGGGGGAGACGCCCACCGAGACCCCCACCACCACGGAGTAGGTCTCGCGCTCGGGGCGCGCCCCGACCCCAACCATGTTACGTCCGCCCCGCAGATCGGAAGAGAGGCGTGTGGGAAAGAGTGTGGTCAGTCCCCTGTAGATAGAGGGGGTGGCCGGAG
>NZ_JBSFRT010000014.1:0-132912 GCF_053589375.1 Rhodococcus sp. NPDC003348 | reverse complement strand
GTTGGTGGTTGACTTCCTCCAACCCCTCCCACCCGCCGGGGGGGCCCCCCCGCGGGGGGGGTGCACCCCGCGGGCGGGGGGCGCCCCCCCCCCCCCCCCCCCGCGCCGGCCCCCCCCCCCCCGCCCCATTCCCGCGGCCGACCGGCCGCGACGATTCGACAGCCAGCGAAGGATCGCCGTTGAGCGCCTCGTCCCGCCTGCGCATCGCCCTCGTAGCCGTGTCGACTCTGACCGCCGTCACCGTCGCCGTCGCACCGACATCGAACGCGCTTCAGAAACAACAGGATTCATCCGATATTGCTGCAGCCGACGAGCGGCGCGCGACCATCGAGGTGTACTCGCCCGCGATGGACCGGACCATCCCGCTGGAGATCCTGCGGCCGGCGGACACAACCACCCCGGCGCCGACGCTGTACCTGCTCAACGGGGCCGGCGGCGGCGAGGACGGCGCCTCGTGGGACGTGCAGACCGACGTCTCGGAGTTCTTCGCCGACAAGCACGTCAACGTGGTCACGCCCATGGAGGGCGCGTTCAGTTATTACACCGACTGGCGGCTGCCGGACCCCGGGCTCGCGAAGACGAGCGGCAACAACGGCCGGAACATGTGGACCACCTTCCTGACCCGGGAACTACCAGCGGTGATCGATGCGCGTCTCGGCACCACCGGCGTGAATGCCCTTGCAGGACTGTCGATGGCAGGTACGTCGGTACTCGACCTGGCGATACAGGCACCGTCCCTGTACAGCGCCGTCGCCTCGTACAGCGGGTGCGCGATGACGAGCGAGACCCCGGGCAGGCAGTTCGTGACGATGGTCGTCGGCGCCGGAACCGGGGACGCGGACAACATGTGGGGCCCGCCGGGCGACCCCGAATGGGCGGCACACGACCCGTATCTCAATGCCGCTGCCCTACCGCCGATTCCGATCTACGTCGCGAGCGGCAACGGCCTGCCCGGACATCACGATTCCCTGGCCAACCCGCGCCTGAAGGGCAATGCGATCACCCTCGGCAGCCAGTTCGTCCTCGGCGGAGCCATCGAGGCCGCGACGAACTACTGCACGCACCGACTCGCCGACCGCACGCGCGAACTCGGCATGACCAATGTGGTGTTCGACTTCCGCCCCAACGGCACCCACTCGTGGGGGTACTGGGAGGACGACCTGCACAAGTCGTGGCCACTGCTCGGCGGCGCGCTCGGGGTCGCAGGGTGATGCGGCGATCGTTCCCCGGCGGCGTGATCGCTGCGCTGCTGACGGCAACCGGCCTGACCTTCGCCGTCCCGCCCGCCGCGACGGCGCAGACGGTGGTACCCGACTACGTCCCGGTGTCGCCCGAGGCCACCGCCGCGATCGCGTCGGTCTCCGAACTCGACGACCGATTGGTGCTTCTCCAGGTCGACTCGCCTGCGATGCAACGCCAGGTCCCGGTGAAGGTCCTGCGCGCGGCCGACGGGAGCCGCCCACACGGCGCGTATCTCCTGCTCGACGGCAACTCCGGACAGGTCACGGACACCAACTGGCTCGACCCCGAGCGTGGCAACGCGCGGGAGTTCTTCGCGGACAAGGACGTCGACGTCGTCCTCCCGATCGGCGGGACCGGGACCAACTACACCGACTGGGAACAGGACCATCCGACGTTCGGGCGGACCCGGTGGGAGACCTTCCTCGGCGAGGAGCTGCCCTCGCTGATCGAGGCCGAGTTCGGCACCAACGGCCGGATCGCCGTGGGCGGCATCTCGTCCGGCGCGACCGGCGCGGTGCTGCTCGCGGAACGGTTTCCCCACGTGTTCTCCGGCGCTGCCGGCTACAGCGGCTGCTACCTGACCGACGGCCCCGTCGGGAAGGCGGTCACGGATCTGGTGGTCATCAACGGCGGTGCCCGCTCCGAGCAGATGTGGGGACCCCAGTTCGGGGACACCTGGAAGGCGCACGACCCGATCGCCGGTGCCGGCGCCCTCGCGGGCAAGCCCGTCTACCTCTCGTCCGGATCCGGCCTGCCGGGCCCCCACGACGATCCGGCCGCGCCGGGATTCGCGCGGACCGTTGTCGTCGGCGGCGGCCTGGAACTGGGGTCGAGACTGTGCACCGACCAGCTCGAACACGCGTTGCGCGCGGCCGGTGCCACGGTCACCCGAAGCTCCACCCCGGTCGGCACCCATTCCTGGCCGTACTGGCGTGACGAGCTGGCCAGGTCCTGGCCGACGGTCCAGGCCGCCACTTCCTAGCGATTCAGTGCCTCGATCAGGTCGTCGACAACGGTGACGGGCCGGTCGCAGACGAACCCACGGCACACATAGGCGGCATCCGCACCGTCGACGCGGGGACGGTCGACGAGCAGGGGCACCGAGTCCGGGCCTCCGCCGACGACAACCGCGCCACCCGGTGCGTGCCGGCGGGCCGCGTCCAGCAGAGCACCGTCGATCGGGGCCACCCCGCCATCCGTCGAGACCGCCACCTGAACGGGTCCCCGCACGGCCGCCTCGGCGACCGCGAGCCAGTGCCCGGCCGACCGCGCGGCCCGCTGGAGCAGGAGGACACCACGGTCGAGCGTGGCGGAAGCCGCGACGGCGTACCGCTCGGCCTGTTCCGGTTGTGAGAGCGCCGCCGCGGTAAGCAGCGCCTCCGCCATGGACGACGCACCCGACGGCGTGGCACCGTCGACCGGGTCGCGGGGCCGCGAGATCAGGGCCTCGGCGTCGTCGGCGGTGTCGAACCAACAGCCCTGCTCGTCCGGGTCGGCGAAGTGGTCGAGCGCGATGTCGAGCACTTGCTGTGCGCGGGTGAGCCACTCGAGTTCACCGGTCGCCTGGTGCAGGCTCAGCAGCCCCGTGGCGAACGCGGCGTGATCGTCGAGGACCGCGGCAGCATCCCCGATCACGCCACCCAGGGACGCGCGGCGCAGCCGGCCGTCGACGAGGTGCTCGTCGATCAGCACCCGGGCACACCGCGCGGCGGCGTCCACCCACTCCGCCCTGCCCAGCCCCGCACCGGCCTCGGCCAGGGCGGTGATCGCCAGCCCGTTCCACGCGGTGACCACCTTGTCGTCCCGCGCGGGCTGCGGCCGACCCGCACGGACCTCGAAGAGCTTGCGACGCAGCCTGTTCCACCGCGTCCAGTCGTCCGGGTCCTCCGGCAACTGCAGCACCGAGGTGCCCGCCTCGAAGGTGCCGGCCGAACTGACCGCGAGCAGCCCGACCGCCCACACCCCGTCCTCGAACCCGAGCGCCTCGATCAGCTGTTCGGCGGTCCAGGCGTAGGTCAGCCCCTCGACCCCGTCGGTGTCGGCGTCGAGGGCGGATGCGAAGCAACCCGAGTCGGTGCGCAGGTCGCGTAACAGAAATTCCGCGGTCTGCTCGGCCACCCGCAACGCCAGCGGCCATCCGGTGCGCCTGGCCAGGTGCGCGTACACCCGCAGCAGCTGGGCATTGTCGTAGAGCATCTTCTCGAAGTGCGGCACCACCCACTCGGCGTCGACGGAGTACCGCGCGAACCCGCCACCGAGCTGGTCGTGGATGCCGCCGCGGGCCATCGCCTCCGCGGTGCGCGTCACCGATTCGAGCACGAGGGCCGACCCGGTGCGCTCGTGACTGCGCAGCAACCCCTCCAACAGCGCGGACGGCGGGAACTTCGGGGCCCCGCCGAAGCCGCCGCGCTCGACGTCCTCGTCGGCGCGGACCGCGGCCACCGCCCGGTCCAGCAGTACCGCGTCCAGCGGCGCCGCGCCGGCCGGGAGCGCGCCACCGGAGCCGCGCAGCTCCGCGGTGATCGACGCGGCGGCGCGCTGCACGTCCTCGCGGCGGGTGCGCCAGGTGTCGGCGATCGCCTCCAGCAGCTGTGTGAACGAGGGCATGCCCCCGCGGGGGGTGCGGGGGTAGTAGGTGCCGCAGTGGAACGGCTCGGTGTCCGGGGTCAGGAAACAGGTCATCGGCCAGCCGCCTTGACCGGTCATCGCGACGGTGGCGTTCATGTAGATCGCGTCCAGGTCGGGCCGTTCCTCGCGGTCCACCTTGATGCACACGAAGTGCTCGTTCATCAGCGCGGCGGTCGCCTCGTCCTCGAACGACTCGTGCGCCATCACGTGGCACCAGTGGCACGCCGCGTAGCCGATCGACAGCAACACCGGCACGTCGCGTTCCCGTGCCCATGCCAGCGCCTCGGGTCCCCACTGCTGCCAGTGCACCGGATTGTCGGCGTGCTGACGCAGGTACGGGCTCGTCGCGCCGCCGAGGGTGTTCCTGGACCGCGTCACAGCCGGGTGCCTAGCTCGGAGCCTGGGTGGGCGGCTCGGCCTTCTTCTCGGGGGTCGAGGATCCGCCGTCGACCGCCGGGCCCGCTGCACCGCGGTCGGTGCCCTCGTCGGCGGCCTGATCCGCTTCGGGGTGGTCCGGTTCGAAGGTGTCGGGCAGCTTGCGCAGCTGCTTGTTCATCGACCGGATCAGCAGCACGGTGCCGACCAGCAGCACGACGATGATGACCAGGCCGACCGGCGACGCCTTGCCGAACTCGGGACCGGTCGGCGAGCCGGGGGTCTGCGCCAGCCACCCGACGGCCGCACTTGCCAGATTCACTTCTTCTCCTCTTGTCCCGGCGCTGCGCCGACGTGGTCGATGCCGGCGAACAGATCGGTTTCCGGGATGGCGGTCCGCACCCGGGTCTTCGCCAACTCGAACTCCTCGGTCGGCCAGATCTTCTGCTGAATGTCGAGGGGCACCGCGAAGAAGGACCCGTTGGGGTCGATCTGGGTGGCGTGCGCGCGCAGGGCGTCGTCCCGCTGCGGGAAGTAGTCACCACAGGTGATCTGGGTGGTCACCCGTGCCATCAGGTCACCCTGCTCGGTCTTCCACTTCTTGAGCCATTCCGCCATCGGGAACTCTTCGCCTCGGCTGTCGTACTCCTCCTGGAACAACTGCAGGCGCTTCCGGATGAACCCGTGTGAGTAGTAGACCTTCTGCACTTCCCACGGCTCCCCCGCGTCCGGGAATCGCTCCGGATCGCCTGCCGCCTCGTACGCGGCCATCGACACCTCGTGGCAGCGGATGTGGTCGGGGTGCGGGTAGCCACCGTTCTCGTCGTAGGTGGTCATCACGTGCGGGCGGAACTCGCGGATCACCCGGACCAGCGCCTCGGTGGACTCCTCCAGCGGGACCAGCGCGAACGACCCCTCCGGCAGCGGCGGCTTCGGGTCGCCCTCCGGCAGTCCCGAGTCGACGAACCCGAGCCAGGTCTGCCGGACCCCGAGGATGCGGGCCGCCTCGGCCATCTCCTCCTTGCGGACCTCGCTGATGCGGTCCCGGATCCCCGGCACGTCCATCGCGGGGTTGAGGATGTCGCCGCGCTCGCCGCCGGTCAGCGTCACGACGAGCACGTCGTTGCCTTCGGCGGCATAGCGGGCAGTCGTCGCAGCGCCCTTGCTGGACTCGTCGTCGGGATGGGCGTGCACGGCCATGAGACGCAATCCGCTCACAGTCTTCCTTCACCTCAGCTTCGCATGGAACCTACCGTGTGGTGGCCGGCCCCTTCGGGCACTGGCGGCCTGCCGGACACCGCCCGTCCGTCGCGTCGACCGCGCGAGCGGAGGCCCGGTGCCCTTCCCCTATAGTTCCACCCGACACCTCCAGCGTCACCGTGACCCTGTCCGGATCACCGCGTGGAGGGCGCCCCACCCGGGCAACGCGAGCTCGCCCGGACCGATGCACGAGAGTCGAGCAGATGACCGAGACGATCCCCTCCGACCGCTACCCCACGCGGCAGGGCAGTGTGCGCGGATCCCGGATCACCGCGATCGTGCTGACCATCGGTGTCATCCTCCTCGGCCTGGCGGTCGCCTGGCTCGGGTACAACAAGTTCGCCGCGAAGGACATCGAAGCGAATGTCGTGCAGTACTCGATCGTCGACGACTCGACCATGGCGCTGAGCTTCACCGTCACCCGCGAGGAACCGACCGAAGCTGCGCTGTGCATCGTGCGCGTCAGGTCACGGGACGGGTCGGAGACCGGCCGCCGCGAGATCGTCGTGCAACCGTCCGAACACGGAACGGTACAGATCGACACCCAGATCAAGACGTCGCAGTCACCGGCCGTTGCCGACATCTACGGCTGCGGCTCGACCATCCCCTCATATCTGAACGTCGGCTGACCAATCGTGGCCGCTGCGGCCACACCCCCGACCTCGATCTTCGTGGGGAAATCCCAGCTCGTGCTAGAATACGGCGATACACGGTTCCGCGTTGGAGCCGTGTATTGCTGCATTTGCATCCGGATGCGCATGTGACGCGGACCCGGATGCACGGCGGCCAGCTGCATCAGGCGGCGGGACGCGTACTCACCTCACGGTGAGCCGACCGGGGGATGACATTCGTCCGGGGAGACGCGCGCCCAGCCGCAGCCGACCACCGGTTTTCGGTGGTCCGTCCAGGGGATCCGTCCGGGTTCCGACTACGAGGAGTGATCGAGCATGACCGAGACCCAGGTGACCTGGCTGACCCAGGAGTCGCACGACCGGCTCAAGAGCGAACTCGACCAGCTCATTGCCAACCGTCCGGTCATCGCGGCCGAGATCAACGAGCGGCGCGAAGAGGGTGACCTCAAGGAGAACGGTGGCTACCACGCGGCACGCGAGGAGCAGGGTCAGCAGGAGTCCCGTATCCGCCAGCTGCAGGAGCTGCTGAACAGCGCCAAGGTCGGCGAGGCCCCCACCCAGTCCGGTGTCGCCCTGCCCGGGTCCGTGGTGAAGGTGTTCTACGACGGTGACGAATCCGACACCGAGACCTTCCTGATCGCCACCCGTGAAGAGGGTGCTCGCAACGACAAGCTCGAGATCTACTCCCCCAGCTCCCCGCTCGGTGGCGCCCTGATCAACGCGAAGGTCGGCGAGACCCGCGAGTACATCCTGCCCAACGGCAAGACCATGAAGGTCACCCTGCTCAGCGCCGAGCCGTACCACAGCTGAGTCGGCTCCACACGACGAAACCCCGGCCAGGGCATCCGCCCGGACCGGGGTTCTCTCGTTCGTACTGACGCACGGTGGGGCAGTCACCCCCTGCATGACTGCCCCACCGGCAACCGGATCCGCGAGCGCGGCCCCCTCCCCAAGGACCTGCACTCATCGGCTCACAACAGATCAGACGCGGCGAAGCTTCGATCGGTTCCAGCGTCGCGCCGGAAAATCCGGACTCCCGAACTCAGTCCGCGGGGAACGCGAGGCTGAGCACGTCCACCAACTCGTCCGGATCCGCGTTCGCGGACCCGCAAATCTCCGCCAGTTCGTCCCGATACCGAGGGTCGATCGGTTCGATTCCGCCGAACGCCCGGATCGACTCGCCGGTCGGCAGCAGCCGGGCGCACACCAGTGCCCCCACTGCGAAGTTGTGGCCCGCAACGGAGTCGATCACCTCCACGGTCGCCCCGCCGGTCACCTCGCGCAGAGTCAGCGACCGGCTCGGCACCACCGCCGTCACCTCGTACAGGCCGCGCCTGCCGGCCAGCCACCGGCGCGCGAGTTCGAGTTCCGCTGCCGGCAGCACCTGCGCGCGGCGGGCGACGAACTGTTCGAGGACGCCGCCCTCGAACAGCGCCGCATCGATGACGAGACCACCTTCGAGCGCCGCGATGGTGGCGTCCTCGGCCTCGTCGGCGTGCGAGGCCCGGATCTCGGCGAGCCGGTGTACCAGGTCGAACAGTTCCGGCGTCCGCGCGAACATCAGGGCTTTCGTGTACAACCAGGTTGCGCGTGCGTCGACCGTGAGATCGGACCTGCCGAGGTGGCACGCCTTGTACTTGCGGCCGGACCCGCACCAGCAGCGGTCGTTGCGGCCCAGCTCTGGACGCTCCACCGGTTGGTAGCGCGCGAGCACCTCCTGCAGGGTCTCCGCGTCGCCGCCCTCGACTCGGGCGAGCAGCGACTGTGCGCGAGTGACGTCACCTGCGTCGGAGGCGAGCAACGCCAGGTCGAACGCCGCCAGCATCCAGTCCGGGTCCCGGTCCAGGGCGCGCTCGTAATGCGTCATGGCGATCCGTACATCACCCAGCTGATCGGCGGCCTTGCCGGCCAGCCAGTGCGCGGCCGCCTTCAGTCGGCGCGGCGCGTGCTCGACCAATGCCGATGCGGCGGCCTGCAGCGACTGGGCGCGCGCGTCGCCGGTGGTGGCGAGGTCGAGCGCGACCGCGGCGGTCGACGGGGACTCGAGCCGCATGAAGACGGCCGGATCGGCGGCAACGCGGGCGGCGGCGACGGTGCTCGGCTGCTCGCCCCGTTCCGCGGCGTCGGTGATCTCGTGGACGAGGTCGGTGAAATCGACGACCGCGCCGGCGTCGGCGAGGCGCAGCTTGTTCTGCCGGGCGATCGACTCGATGAGGGTGGCGCGGTGATAGGCGTCGAAATCGAAGCCGCGCGGCGCCAGGTAGTTGCGTTCGCAGTCGTACCCGGCGTGATCGAGCAGCTCCGCCAGCGGCAGGGTGGGCGCGGTGAACAGGTCCATGCCCCGGTCGTCGGCGACGAGCTGCCAGATGACCGGGTCGGTGTGCTCGGCGGTGCCCTCGGCGATGATCCTGCGCAGAGACTCGGCGAGATCCGGGGTCGCGACGGTCCGGTCGACGCGAACCAACCGCAACGTGCCGCCCGCCAGGCCCAGACCGATCATGTCCCCCGCGGTGTATCCGACGAGCATGTCGCGATCGAGCAGCAGCCGCTCGACTTCCGGAGCGGTGACGTCGGTGCGGCCGCGCTCGGCCAACAACGCGGCGTCCGACGTCGGGAACACGACGTCGACCTCGCAGTCGCCGACGTGCTCATCGGATCCGACGAGACCCGTCAGCGGCGACAGGTCCGGATCGATGTCGACGACGCCCGAGGCGATCTCCTCGGCGGAGAGCCGATGCGTGAACACCCGACCCTCGAGCAGGCCGTCGATGGCGGCGACGCGCCCGTCGGCGAGCATCCCGAGCGCCGGGCCGTCGAGGCCGCGCACCAGCTCGGTCATCTCCGCGGCGGCGCCGAGCCCGAGGTCGACCAGTGCGGCCACCCAGCCTTCGGTGGTGAACGGGCCGCGTCGACGCAGCACCGCGATCGCCCTCTCGGCAACGTCGCCCGCGTCGGGATCGGTGTCGACGCGGGAACGACCCACGATCTCGAGATGCCGGTCACCGCGGGGTTCGGTCGAGACGGTCACCCCAGGAACCTCGCGCCGAGCACGACGATGACGTCCTCGGGTTCGACGGTGTCGCCGGACAGGACGGCGAGCACCTCGTCCCGGTTCTCGGCCGGCACCGGTTCGACTCCACCGAGGATCTGCATCCGGTCACCGGTGGGGACCACCCGTGCACAGACGAGATTGCCGACGTCCAGCGGCTCGTCCACCGCGACCTCGGCCCGGTCGCCGGTACGCAGGTCCCGCAGCGTCACCACGTCGCCGACGGCCGCCACGACCTCGTGCACCGATCGCCGCGCAGCCAGCCATCGGGCGGCGAGTTCGAGTTCGTCGGCGGGCAGCAGGACCCCGCGCCGGGACACGAACAACTCGAACAGCCGCCCCTCGAAAAGCGCGACGTCGAGCACCAGTGGATCCTCGAACGCCCGCGCGACCGCGTCCTCACTCTCCCAGTGCTCGGCACGCAGCTGCGCCAGCTCGAGCACCAGATCGAACAGCGACGTCGACTGCGCGTAGAGCCCGGCCTTCTCGTACAGCCAGTGCGCGCGGTCGTCGAGGGTGCTGTCGGACTTACCGAGGTGGCAGACCTTGTACTTGCGTCCCGATCCGCACCAGCACTTGTCGTTGCGGCCGAGTTCCGGATGCTCGGCCGGAGCGAAACGCAGCAGCACCGCGTGGAGGTGTTCACTGTCGCCGCCCTCGATCCGGCTCAGCAACGACAGTGCCCGCTCCGCATCGCCGCGGTCGGAGGCGATCTGCGCCAGTTCGAACAGTGCCGGCGTCCATTCCTCGTCCATCGCGGCGGCATCCTCGAAGTGCCGCTCCGCCTCTCGCACGTCGCCGAGCGAGTCCGCGGCCATTCCCGCCAGCCAGTGCCCGGACGCCTTCACCCGGCGCGGCGCCCGGTCGGCCACCGCCAGCGCCGCGGTGTACAACGCGGGCAGATGATCCTCTTCGAATCCGTTGATCACATCAAGCGCGGCACCCGCTGCAGACGGATCCTCCAGCCCGACAAGGGATTCGACGACCCCGTCGATGCAGCTGCGCGCGCCGGACAGGTCGAGTTCGTCCTCGCGTACCACCGCGACCAGGTCGACGAACGCGATCACCGCATCCACCTCTTCCGGGTGCAGTTCGTGCTGGCGCGCGACCATCGCGATGTGCGACGCGAAATGATGTGCGGCGAAATCGAATCCACGGGCGGCGATGTAGTCGCCCTCCCGGGTGTATCCGGCCGAGTCGATCAGCTCACCGAGCGGCACCGTCGGCTCCGTGAACAGCGCGGGGTCGTCGGAGAGCATCTGCCAGGCGACGGTCTCGAGGTTGTCGGCGTTGTCGTCTCCGACGATCCGGTCCAGCGCCGCGGACAGGTCCGGCGCCGCGGCGACCCCTCCGGCGACGGCGGCCAGCTCCAATGCGCCGTCCCGGACCGTGACGGACACCAGATCACCCGACGAATACTGTTGCAGCGCTTCGGGCCCGAACAGCAGACCGGATCCGTCCGGAAAGTCCTCGTCCGACAGCCCGAGCGCGTCGAGTTCGTCGGCGTCGTAGTCGGAGAACAACGCCCGCACCGGGCCGTCGTCGGCCATCGTCGCCAGCACCAGCGGAGCGAGATCCGGTTCGGCGTGCAGGAGACCGGACGCGATCTCCGGGCCGGTGAGCCGGTGCGTGAACACCCGTCCCTCGACCAGGGTGTCGACGACCGCATTGCGCCCGTCGGCGAGGACGACCAGCAGTGCGTCGTCGAGCAGGTCGACCGATTCGAGGAGTTCCTCGGCAGTGCCGTGCCCGGCGTCGGCAAGCATCTCCGCCCAGTCCTCGGATGTCAGCGGACCATGCTGTCGCAACACCCCCAGTGCGATGTCGGCAATCGGGTCACGGGGATCAGGATTCACGCTCACCCTGTGATCGTAGGCGGCGGCGACAGCCCCCGGAACCGTGAGTGAATTTCGCCCCGACCGGGGTGAAATTCACTCACGGGCAGCGAAGCCGCACTACACGATCCGGCGGGCCTTCATCCCGTCGAACACGGGCCCGACCTTGACCACGTC
Source organism: Rhodococcus sp. NPDC003348 (assembly GCF_053589375.1). Classification (NCBI taxonomy): domain Bacteria; kingdom Bacillati; phylum Actinomycetota; class Actinomycetes; order Mycobacteriales; family Nocardiaceae; genus Rhodococcus; species Rhodococcus sp. NPDC003348. The sequence continues at coordinate 121,714 of NZ_JBSFRT010000014.1, read as the reverse complement.
ACCGGTCTGCGGGGCGTGCACCATCTGTCCGTTGCCGATGTAGATCGCGACATGGCCGGGGCCGCCGGACTGCCAGTTGCCGAACAGCAGGTCGCCGGGCCGCGCGTCGGCGAGCGCGATCTCGGTGCCGATGTTCCACTGCGTCTCCGACGTCCGCGGCAGCACGAGCGTGTCGCCGGTCGCCGCGTACATCGCGTAGGAGGTCAGGCCGGAGCAGTCGAAGCCGCCACCGGACGGGCCGTTGATGTTGCCGCCGCCCCACACGTACGGCAGGCCCAGGTAGCGCAGCGCCGCCTCGACCACCTTGCCGCCGATGCTGCCGTCGGACCCGCTCAGCGGAGCCAGGATTGCCGCGAACACCGGTTCCGAATCCCGAATCTTCTTCACGTAGGGCTTGGTCTGGTGCTCGTAATCGAAGGCGCCGTTGGGCATGCCGCCGGCACGGCGCACGGCCTCGACTCCCGCGTTGTATCCGGCGAGGGTCAGGTCCAGGGTGTCGCCCTGGACGACGCCCTGGCGCTTCCACTCGTCGATCTGACCGTACATGTCACACAGCAGGTGCCCGGACGCCATCACCGGGTCCGCGACGCCGAGGATGTCGACCTTGCCGTCTCCGTCGGCGTCCTTGCCCCACTTCTCCCAGGTGCCCGGCATGAACTGGCCGGGACCGCGGGCGCCGGTCCGGGACACCGGAGCGGTCGGGCCGTAACGGAAGCCGTTCTCGGCGTTGTACAGCGCGGCCAGGATCGGGGCCTTGATGCCGTCGCAGAGCGCGCCTGCCTTGTTGAACCAGGGCACGAACACCGCGATGGAGCCGATCGGGGCGATGTTGCCGCCCGGGAATGCGGCGTCGAGCGAGGTCACCGCGCGGGACAGGTCGCCGCCGAACGGCACCTCGGCGACGTCACCGCCGTAGGCGTCAACTTGCGGCGTCGACGGCGCGACGGGCGGGGCCGGCGGCGGTTCGGGAGCCGGTTCCGGAGCGGGCGGAGCGGGAGGCGCCGGCGGCAGTAACGGTTCGATAGCGCTCTGCGCGGCGGCCGTCGCGTCCTGCACGGCCTGGGTGGCCTGCCCCTGCAGCTGCTCGGGCAGCATGCCGATGACGTCGGCGACCTGCTGATCCGCTGCGGGAGACGTGGCTTGGAAGGATTGGATGGCTTGTGCTGCTTGATCTTTGACCGGGGCTGGTAGGTCCGCGCCCTGCACGAGACCGCCAAGTGCCGTGGCAACGGCAACGATGACCGCCGATGGGTCAACCGCCATGCGCATCCTCCCTCATCTCGACCGAGGCGCGTCAGCCCCTGGGCCGCCCCCTGTATGTGACTCGGATCACCGTATGACGCATGTCGCGGCAACGGGCGCATTTCGAGCGAACTCTTAGACGGCCTTCAGGTTGTCGGGCACCGCGAGCACCGGTCCGGGGAAAACAGCCGTCGACCTGCACCACGGCTACCGCACCACCCGTGTCGCGACGTGGGCACGGCCGATCACGGAAGCGCTGCCGGCCTGGTCGAAGGGGTGGCCCGACCCACTCACGGCGGCGAACTCGGACGCGGCGGTCGGGGCGGCGTCGACGATGTTCCCCCGCAGGTGCACGATCGCACGATAGGCACGGGTCACGGCAAGGTTCGGCAGCGACGCGCCGACCGGCACGGAAATGGTCGTCGCCACCGTTCATCGGCGCCCGCGCGCGCCGCACCGTCATGTTGCGGGCGAGCGTCGCGGGCTCCACGCGGCCAGCCTAGATCGGCTGCGCCGCTCGCGCGCGGCGTACGGGTCCGGAGACCCGTGCGCCGCGCGCCGGCGGGAAGTGTCTAGCCCAGCGCCTGCTCGACGTCGGCCAGCAAATCGGCGGCGTCTTCGATGCCGACGGACAGGCGCACCAGATCCTCGGGAACCTCGAGTTCGGAACCGGCGGTCGAGGCGTGGGTCATCGCGCCCGGGTGCTCGATCAGGGACTCGACGCCGCCGAGCGACTCGGCGAGGGTGAAGATCTTTGTGCGTGAGCAGAAGTCGAGCGCCGCCTGCTTGCCGCCCTTGAGCCGCACCGAGACCATTCCGCCGAACCGGCGCATCTGCCGCGCCGCCACCGCGTGGCCCGGATGCGACGCCAGGCCCGGGTAGATCACCTTCTCGACCGCGGAGTGCCCGGTCAGCAGGTCGACGATCTTCTCGGCATTGTCGCTGTGCCGCTCCATCCGCAGCGCCAGCGTCTTGATACCGCGCATGGTCAGGTAGGCGTCGAACGGACCGGGCACCGCACCCGCACCGTTCTGCAGGAACGCGAACTTGGTGTCGAGATCCTCGTCGTCGGTCACCAGCGCACCGCCGACGACGTCGGAGTGGCCGCCGAGGTACTTGGTGGTCGAGTGCAGCGCGACGTCGGCACCGAGCGCGAGCGGCTGCTGCAGGTACGGCGACGCGAAGGTGTTGTCGACGACGATCTTCGCCCCGGCCTCATGGGCGACCGCGGACAGCGCCTCGATGTCGCCGATGTTCAGCAGCGGGTTGGTCGGGGTCTCGACCCACACCAGCTTGGTGTTCGGCCGGATCGCCGCCCGGACGGCGTCCACGTCGTTGATCGGTGCCGGGGTGTGCTCGATGCCCCACTGTGTGAACACCTTGTCGATGAGCCGGAACGTGCCGCCGTAGGCGTCGTTCGGGATCACCAGGTGGTCGCCGGGCCGGAGCACCGACCGCAGCAGGCAGTCCGTGGCTGCCATACCCGACGAGAACGCCCGCCCGAACGCCGCGCCCTCGATAGCGGCGAGGTTCGCCTCGAGCGGCCGGCGGGTCGGGTTTCCGGTGCGCGCGTACTCGAAGCCGCCGCGCATGCCGCCGACCCCGTCCTGCGCGAACGTGGAACTGGCGTAGATCGGCACGTTCACCGCGCCGGTCTGCGGATCCGGCTCGTACCCGGCGTGAACTGCCCTGGTGGAGAATCCCTGCTGCTCGCTCATCCGCTCAGCCTACTGAGCGCCGGCGCTCAGGAAGCCGAGCAGGTCGTGCCGCGTGATGACGCCGACCGGCTTGCCGTCGTCGACGACCATCAGCGCGTCGGTGTCGCCGAGCGCCTTCGTCGCGGCGCTGACCGGCTCCCCGGAGCCGATCAGCGGGAACGCCGGGCTCATGTGCTTGGACACCGGATCCGCCAGCTGCGCGCGACCCTCGAACACGGCGGAGAGCAGTTCCCGCTCGGTGACGCTGCCCGCGACCTCACCGGCCATGACGGGCGGCTCGGCACCGACCACCGGCATCTGCGAGACGCCGTACTCACGCAGGATCTCGATCGCGTCGCGCAGCGTTTCGGTCGGGTGGGTGTGCACCAGGTCCGGGAGCTCTCCCGACTTGCCCCGCAGCACGTCCCCGACGGTCGGCTCGGCGGGCTTGCTGCCGTCGAGGGGGGTGCGCAGGAAGCCGTAGGACGCCATCCACTTGTCGTTGAAGATCTTCGACAGGTAGCCGCGACCGCCGTCGGGCAGCAGCACCACGACCACCGCGTCCGGGTCCCGCTCGGCGACCCGCAGCGCCGCGACCACGGCCATGCCGCAGGAGCCACCGACCAGCAACCCTTCCTCGCGTGCCAGGCGGCGGGTCATGTCGAACGAGTCGGCATCCGAGACGGCGATGATCTCGTCCGGGATCGACGGGTCGTAGGCGGTGGGCCAGAAGTCCTCGCCGACGCCCTCGACCAGGTACGGCCGCCCGGTGCCTCCCGAGTACACCGAGCCCTCGGGGTCGGCGCCGATGACCTTGACCTTCCCGCCCGAGACCTCCTTGAGGTAGCGACCGGTGCCGGTGATGGTGCCGCCGGTGCCGACACCCGCGACGAAGTGCGTGACCTTGCCGTCGGTGTCGCGCCAGATCTCCGGGCCGGTGGTCTCGTAGTGGCTGTCCGGGCCGCCCGGGTTGGAGTACTGGTCCGGCTTCCAGGCGCCGGGGATCTCCTTCACGAGGCGGTCCGAGACGTTGTAGTAGCTGTCGGGGTGCTCCGGCGCGACCGCGGTCGGGCACACCACGACCTCGGCGCCGTACGCCTTGAGCACGTTGCGCTTGTCCTCGCTGACCTTGTCGGGGCAGACGAACACGCACTTGTAGCCGCGCTGCTGCGCGACCAGCGCCAGACCGATGCCGGTGTTGCCGGACGTCGGTTCGACGATCGTCCCGCCCGGCTTCAGCGCGCCGGACGCCTCGGCCGCGTCGACCATCTTGACCGCGATCCGGTCCTTGGAGCTGCCGCCCGGGTTGAGGTACTCGATCTTCGCGGCCACCAGGCCGGAGCCGGGTGAGACCACCGAGTTCAGCTTCACCAGTGGGGTGTTTCCGATGAGGTCGACGACGTGATCCGCGATGCGCATGCCCCCATCGTCCCAGAGCGCGCCCGGTCGGCAACACCTGGGCGGACCGTCGCGAACGGCGGCGATCCCCTGCCGGTTCTCGATGAGTGGGACGGGCGAGCGAGCTCACACTCCACCCCGCACGCCCTGCTTCTGCGGGCGCCCCAGATACGCTTGCGAATCAGATTCACGGCCAGTCCATTTCGACGCCGCACCTTCCACCACGACGTTCGAGGGAACTCGGTGCGATCGCACTCCGTCCCGGTGGCCAAGCAAGCGCATGGTAGGAACAGCGGCATCGCCACGTAACGTCTGACACAGGACACCGCTGTCGTAGCTGACACGACAGCACGAATGAATGGAGTACTCATGCCCGAGGCAGTCATCGTCTCCGCCGTGCGCTCGCCGATCGGCCGCGCCGGCAAGGGATCGCTCAAGGACATGCGTCCGGACGAGCTGGCCACCCAGATGGTCGCGGCGGCGCTCGCCAAGGTGCCCGAGCTCGATCCCCGGGACATCGACGATCTGATCATGGGCTCCGGCCAGCCCGGCGGCCAGGCCGGCTTCAACATCGGTCGCGTCACCGCCGTCAACCTGGGCTACGACTTCCTTCCCGGCGTGACGGTGAACCGCTACTGCTCGTCCTCGCTGCAGACCACCCGCATGGCGATGCACGCGATCCGTGCCGGTGAGGGTGACGTCTTCATCTCCGCCGGCGTCGAGTCGGTGTCGTCGTTCACCTCCGGCAACGCCGACGGCTGGCCGGACACCAAGAACACCGGCCGCTACGGCGAGGCAATGGAGCGCTCGCTCAAGGACGCCGAGGGCGGCGTCGTGTGGAGCGATCCCCGCGAGAAGGGCCTCGTCCCCGACGTCTACCTGGGCATGGGCCAGACCGCCGAGAACGTCGCGACATACACCGGCATCAGCCGCGAGGACCAGGACCGCTGGGGCGTCCGCAGCCAGAACCGCGCGGAGGAGGCCATCAACCGCGGCTTCTTCGCCAACGAGATCACCCCGATCACGCTGCCCGACGGCACCGTCGTCTCCACCGACGACGGCCCGCGCGCGGGCACCAGCTACGAGAAGATCAGCCAGCTCAAGCCGGTCTTCCGCCCGGACGGTACCGTCACCGCCGGCAACGCCTGCCCGCTCAACGACGGCGCGGCCGCGCTGGTGATCATGTCCGACACCAAGGCCAAGGCCCTCGGCCTGACCCCGCTCGCGCGCATCGTCTCCACCGCCGCGACCGGCCTGTCCCCCGAGATCATGGGCCTCGGCCCGATCGAGGCGGTCAAGAAGGCACTCGGGTTCGCGAAGATGTCCGTCTCGGACATCGACCTGTTCGAGATCAACGAGGCCTTCGCGGTCCAGGTGCTCGGCTCGGCCCGCGCGCTCGACCTCGACGAGGACAAGATCAACGTCTCGGGCGGCGCGATCGCCCTCGGGCACCCGTTCGGCATGACCGGTGCCCGCATCACCAACACCCTGCTCAACAACCTGCGTGAGCAGGACAAGACCTTCGGCGTCGAGACCATGTGCGTCGGCGGCGGCCAGGGCATGGCGATGGTGCTCGAGCGCCTGAGCTAGTCACCTCCGCCGAACGGGCGGTCACCGGGCATCCGCCCAGGTGTCCGCCCGTTCGGCGTCTCAGCGGTCGGTACGGTCCGCGATCAACTCACCGATCGGCAGCGCCGACGTGGCGGCGGGCGAGGGCGCGTTGACGACGTGCACCATCCGGTCGGTGGACCGGATCAGGAAGTCGTGCACGAAGCCGCCGTCACCTCGGACCGCCTGCGCGCGGATGCCCGCGTGCCGGCCCTGCAGGTCGTCGAGTTCGAGCGACGGACAGTACTTCCGGCACTCCGCGAGGTAGCCGCGCTTGAAGACCGCGTTGCGCATCTCGCGGATCCCGGTGCGCACGTTCGCCGCGGCGACTCGGCGCATCCCGGGGAAGCGCAACATTTCCATGACGTCGCGGCGGTCGACCCCGAAGGGCCGGTACTTCTCCCGCGCAAACCCGAGGACCGCGTTGGGGCCGACGGTGATGTCGCCGTCGACCGTGGGGCTCAGGTGCACCCCGAGGAACGGCAGGTCGGGATCCGGGATCGGGTAGATCAGGTGCCGCACGATCGACGACTTCTCCGGCCTCAACCGGTAGTACTCACCGCGGAAGGGCACGATCTGGAAGTCGGTGTGCAACCCCGCCAGCCGCGCGATCCGGTCGGCCTGCAGACCGGCACAGGCGATCAGGGTGCGGGCCCGGACGGTCGTGTCCGCCGTCGAGACGGTGACCGTGTCGGAGCGTTCGGAGATCTCGACGACCTCGGCACCGGTACGGACCTCGCCGCCGGACGCCGTGACGCCCTCGGCGAGCGCGCGGCACACCTGTCGGTAGTCGATGATGCCGGTCGCCTTGACGAGCAGCGCGCCGAGACCTGACACCAGGGGTTCGCGGTGGTGGAGTTCGGCGGCGCCGAGCCGTTCGTGGTCGATGCCGTTGATCCGGGCGCGGTCGACGAGCGCGTCCATCCGTGCGAGTTCCGTCGGGTCGGTCGCCACCAGTAGTTTCCCGGTGACGCGGTACTCGATGCCGTGGCGCTCGGCGAACCGTTTCGTCGCCTCGGCACCGCGCTTGCACAGGTCCGCCTTCAGGCTGCCGGGCTCGTAGTAGATGCCCGCATGGATGACACCGCTGTTGTGCCCGGTCTGGTGGGCCGCGACCTCACGTTCCTTCTCGAGCACCACCACCGACGCGCCGGGGTTGCGTCGTAGCAGCGCCCGCGCCGTCGCCAGCCCGACGATCCCACCGCCGATGACGCAGAAGTCGTGGTCCACCCGCCCGATGATGCCCCCCGGATGCGCCGAACGGGCGGTTACCTGAGCATCGGCTTCAGTGCCTGCCCGGTAACCGCCCGTTCGGCGGAGTCCGCTAGTCGTTGTTGAAGTAGCTCAGCAGACGCAGGATCTCGACGTACAGCCAGACCAGGGTGACGGTCAGGCCGAGGGCGACGCCCCACGCCGCCTTCTCCGGCGCCTGGGCGCGGATCAGCTGGTCGGCGGCGTCGAAGTCCAGCAGGAAGCTGAACGCGGCGATGCCGATGCAGACGAGGCTGAAGATGATCGCCAGTCCGCCGCCGTCCCGCAGACCCAGTCCACCATCGATGAAGAAGCTGGCGATCAGGTTGCCGAGCGAGAGCACCACGACACCGATCAGGGCGCCGATGATCATCCGGGTCAGCCGCGGCGTGACGCGGATGGCGCCGGTCTTGTAGACGACGAGCATGCCGAAGAACACACCGAACGTACCGAGCACGGCCTGCGCGATCAGTGCGGCTCCGCCGACCCCGCCGAACTGGACGTCGGTGAACATCAGCGACAGCGCGCCCAGGAACAGTCCCTCGCAGGCCGCGTACGCCAGCACGATCGCCGGATTGTCCATCTTGCGACCGAAGCTGGCGACCATCACCAGCACGAGGCCGACGAGACCGCCACCGATGACGAACGCCGACGCCAGGCCCGGGTTCCCGTGCGAGAGCGAGTACGAGATGATCGCGGCGATCGTCAGCACACCGAGCGTGATGCCCGTCTTGGTGACGACGTCGTCAATTGTCATGGACCGCTGGGCGGGTCCGGTGGTGTAGGGCTCGGCCTGCGTGTACTGCGGCTGGCCGAACTGCTGGGTCATCTGCCCGGCGCCCGCCGCGGCAGAACCGAACGAGGCGTATCCGCCCTCCTGCTTCGGGAGGTTGCGGAACACCGGGTTGCTGGTGGTGCGCACCGTGCGTGTCCCTTCTTTCATGGCCCGTGGGCCTGTCGTGTCATTTTGACGCGACTGCGGCGGGTCTGTCCCGCCCACTTGTCCGTACAACGACCGCGCCCTGCGAGTAAGTTCCCGGGGACGGACAATTCGGACTCTACCGTCCCGACCTCCGGATCACCGCGCCACGGAGCGGGTGACGGTGAACTTCGGGTTACGCCCGACCTGCTCGGTGGGCCCGACGGCCGCGGTCAGCTCGGGTTTGTAGCCGAGATGTGAGTTGTACACCGTCCACAGCTCACCGCCGGGGCGCAGGACGCGGCCGGCGGCCCGGAACATCGCCAGAGCGGCACCGGTGTGCACCGCGGCACCGACGTGGAACGGCGGGTTGCACACGATCAGGTCCACGCTGCCGTCGGAGAGGGTCGACATCGCGTCGTCGCGCAGCGCGGTGACGCGCCCGGCCGCCCCGTTGGCGTGGGCGGTGGCCGCGGCGGACGCGACGGCGGCCGCCGACTGGTCGGTGGCGATCACGGTCAGGTCCGGTCGCAGCCGCGCGAGGGAGACCGCGAGGATCCCGGTGCCACAGCCCAGGTCGACGGCCGTGCGTGCGGTCGGGTCGGTGCGAGGCAGGAAATCGAGCAGGAACCGGGTGCCGATGTCGAGCGCCGGTCCGGCGAACGCCGCACCGTGCGCGACCACGTCGAGCCCCAGTTCCGCGAGGCGTTCACGCCGGGGATAGGTCCCCGGCACCGGTATCGGCTTCGCGGCGACGAGGACGCGGGACTTCTGCCGTCCCCGGGTTGCGTGCACGTCGGCGAAGCACGAGGCGAGCACGTCGTTGAAGGCGTGGGTGAGGTGCTTGTCGCGACCGCCGGCGTACACGACCACCGACGGATCCGCATACCGCGCAACGGTTTCCGCCATCTCCGTGAGTGCGCTCAGGCTGCGCGGCAGTTGCACGAGCACCACCGTCGCACCGGCGAGCAGCTCCTCCCCCAGCGCGCACTGCCGGTACCTGCCGACGAGGCCCGCGCGGTCGGCGTTGCCCGCGAGCGCGAGCTCCCCGGTCAACGGATCCTGATGCACCCGAACCTTGCTCGCCCCGAACCCGGCGACCGCCCCCAGGGTCAGCGCGCCGTACCGGTCGCCGATCACCGCGACCGCGCCCGGCGGCGCCGCCGCGAGCGCCACAGCGGCCTCGTCGAGGATCAGCCGGTCGGCACCGTCGACGGCATACAGGTTGGGCGCCTCGACGTCGGGATGGCGACGCAGGGTGGCGAAGAGTTCCTCGGGGACCGGCACCCGCCCAGTCTCTCAGGTGCGCGGCAGGTCTCCCGATCCGTCCCCGGATCCCGCCGCTAGGACACCCAGGTGACGACGGAATCCAGGTCGGCGCGGCCGGTGCGGAACGTGTTCGCCGGATGGGCCAGGTCGGGATACCCGAAGGAGATGGCGCACAGCACGTTCCGGTCGTCGGGGATCTCGAAGAAGTCCCGCACGTACGGGGCGCATCCGGCCAGTGCCGCCTGCGGCACTGTGGCAACCCCGAGGCTCTGCGCGGCGAGCAGGAAGGTGTTGACGTAGAGCCCGCAGTCGACGGCGGCGTAGGTGCCGAGAGCGGCGTCGGTGGTGACGATCGCGACGTGCGGGGCACCGAACAGGTCGAAGTTCTTCAGCGTCTGCTCGGCGGATGCCTGCCGATCTCCGGCGATGCCGAGGCTCGAGTACAGCTGCAGCGCGCACTCCTTGCGCCGATCCTGGTACACCCCGTGGTATCCGCTGGGGAACTCGATGTCCGGGGCCTGCGCGACCGAGCGCACGGCCTCGGCGAGCCCGCGCCGGAAGCGTTCGGTGGCGTCACCATCGGTGACGGCGACCTGCCACGGCTGGGTGTTGCACCACGACGGCGTTCGCTGGGCCATCGTGAGGATCTCGACGATCACGTCCTCGGGGACCGGATCGGGAAGGAACGCTCGGCAACTGAATCGCGATGAGAGCAGGGTCGCGAGGGTTGCGGGTTCCACGGCGGTGTCGGTCACGAATTCCGATCCTAGAGAGTCGAATTCCGGGGCGTCACGACCGGTCCCACTCAGACGTTGCGGCCGTTGTTGCCCCAGGTGACCGAGACGCCGTTGTCGCGCAGCCACGCCGACGGGTCGACCTTGTTGCCCTGCGGATCCCACACCTCGAAGTGCAGGTGCGGCCCCGTGGACTGGCCACGGTTGCCGACGGTCGCGATCTGCTGGCCGGCGGAGACCTGCTGCCCGACGGCCACCTGGTAGTCGTTGACGTGGCCGTAGACGGTGATCGTCCGGTCGGCGTGCATCACCCGCACCCACAACCCGAAGCCGGATGCCTGCCCCGCGGAGATCACGGTTCCGTCCTCGGCGGCGAGGATCGGGGTGCCGATCGGCGCGGCGATGTCGAGGCCGCCGTGGTGCGCGCCCCACCGGGAACCGAAGTCGGAGGTCAGCGTGCCGTTGACCGGTTGGACGGTGCGCGCGGGCAACGGGTTCGTGGAACCGAAGTTCTGGTCCTCGACCCACTGCTTGGCGGTCGCGAATCCGGGGATCGAGTCCGCGGCGAGGTCCGGCACCTCCACCGTCGCGGGCACCTCGACACCGACCGAGCGCAGACCAGCGGTGACGTCGGACGGCAGAACCGGAATGTCGACGGTGGCCGCCCCGGCGGTGGCACCGCCGAGCTGAGCACCGCCGACGATGATCGCACCGGTCGCAGCAGCCACGGTGGCGGCCTTGACGCCCGTTCCGTGACCTTGAGCAGGAGCGCGGTGACGACCGCGGACGGCGTCGGGATCGACGACGGCGAACGCGACGGTGCGCGCCCCTGAACTGCGATGATCTGCCACGGGCGATACCTCATCCGTTTCTTCGGTCGGCGGCCCGCAGGTTCCTGCGCACCGTTTGTCCGCGTCCGAAGATAACAAGATGGTCTCGACCCCGTCTACATTTACCGAACCTTGATGTCGGGTCGGATCAGGAACCCCAGGTGGGCACGACGCCGCGGTCGCCGAGCCAGGCATTCGGGTTCAGCCGGTTGCCTGCGGCGTCCCACGCCTCGAAGTGCAGGTGCGGGCCGGTCGACTGGCCTCGGTTGCCGACGGTGGCGATCTGCTGCCCGGCCGCGACCCGCTGACCCACGTGCACCGAGTACGTGTCGACGTGGCCGTAGACGGTGACCGTGCCGTCGTCGTGCCGGATGCGAACCCACTGTCCGAACCCGGACGCGGGTCCGGCGTTGATGACCTCGCCGTCGGCAGCGGCCTGGATCGGCGTACCGATCGGCGCGGCGATGTCGATACCGCCGTGGTGAGTCCCCCAGCGCGCGCCGTAGCCCGAACTCAGGGTCCCGGAGACCGGCTGCACCGTCCGAGCCTTGAAGGGCGTGCCGCTGCCGGGGCCGACCGCGGCGAGCAATCCCGCGGCCCAGTCCCCGGCGGGACCGGCGGGCACGTCGATCGCGGGGACCTGAACCCCGGCGGGCAGGACGCCGGCCGGGACCTGAATCGGCTGGGCCGAGGCGGCGCCGGCGCCGAACTGGACACCGGCGACGGCGATGGCGCCGGTCACGACTGCGGCAGCCGAGAGAGTGAAGCGGCGGGTGAGCGTGTGAGAACGAGTAACCGTCCTGTGGGTGTTGGCCACAGTTGTTTCCTTCAATCTTCGTCGCGACGCGGGGCGCGTCGTCATCCACTGGCTCGGTCGCGCACTTCCCCAGCACGACCGGGATCCCCCGGAACGCAGACGAACGTAACGAAGTCATCTCGACACGTCGATCGTGACCAAATATTTATCAAAAATTGATCTTGATGAGGCCGATGCCGAAAACGGCAGGTCCAGCACCTTCCTGAAGTTCGTACACTGCACAGTGATATCAGTCACAGTATCGCCGTTTCGCGGCGAGATCCGGCTCGGCCGTGCTCGGTTCCGGACACGAAAAAGGCCCCCGCCGCGCGTCCTCGGGGACGCGGGGCAGGGGCCTTCGGGACCCTGGAGGCCTAGGCCAGCGCCTTGGCCTTGAGCTGGTCGTATTCGGCCGGCGTGATGGTGCCCGCATCGAGCAGCGACTTCGCCGACGCGATCGCGTCGGCCGGCGTGGCGCCCGCAACCTTCTTGATGTACGCGTCGGCTGCCTCCTGCGCCTCCGCATGCGCCGCGACGGACCGTTCGGTCATGCCCCGGCCACGGGCAATGAGGTACACGAACGCGGTCAGGTACGGGAACACGACGAGGAAGATGATCCACACGACCTTGATCCAGCCGCTGGTCTTCCGGTCCCGGAACAGGTCACCGATGATCTGGAACAGGACGATCAGGTACGCGACGAAGGCGAAGACGAGCAGGGTGTACCAGAGCAGTTCCCAGAACGAGTCGAGCATGAGGTGCAACCACTTTCACGAGGAGGACCCACCCCGTGGTCCGGGACGGGGCAACGCACTTCGAGGGACGAACCGCGCCCCCGAGGGAACGCACCCCGAACCCGTGGTCCAGGCCGCGCGCGCACAGCATCGCACACCATTTTGCTCCAGCGTTGCTATCTGACGTTTGAACGACACGCGTCGCAGGGCGCATCCCCACCCGGAACGATCGATGCCCGCCACTCCAGACGGAGTGGCGGGCATCGATCCGCACGTCCCGGCGCAGGCGCGCCCGCGCGCGTTTCGCGGCGAATTCGACCCCAGAGGCCGTCGGCACCTACGAGCCCAGCGCATCCTTGAGCAGATCGGTCAGAACCTGCGAGAGAACGCCGATGAGAATGGTTTCCGCGCTACCCATGATTGCTCCTTCGGTGCATTTCGTACTGTCGAACGGAACGGTACGACACCGAGGCGCCCCGTGGGTGTGTTTCAACTGAACAGTCGTCCAAAAGTTGATGACCGCTCGGGTGCCGGACGGCCGCCGGGCGCGACCCGACGGGTTCGACCCGGCCCCCGTTCGACCGACAGACCGGTTCGCCTGGCAGAAACTCGCGCTACGTCACCACCGCAGGCGACCGTACGGCCGGACCCGTCGGCGGTCCAGTTGACCACCCCGCGCCGATTCGCCCGTGCTATTGACAGGCAAACTCCGTCCGGCCGGCGAGTGCACACCCCGGCGATCTCACAGACCACCCCCAACCGACAGAGACCTCTCTGGTCAACCTCGAGTCGACCGAAGCGCGCGTTCCACACTGTTCAAATCGGCTGCAACATTTTTCACCGACGATTGGCTACAGTTACCGCGGCGCGCCCGGGATGGGACTCTTGGGGCGCGCCGCGCTCCGGCGCCGCCAGTCGGCGCCGGAGCACCCGATCGGGCTCCTCCTGCCGTCATCGGCTAAAAGTTCGCTATGGATATCTCGCGCCGGCCTCCATCACATCACTCCCCGGTACGCCGCGCCGGCACCTCTGGTCACCGCTTCCCGGGCACGTAGATGCGACGAGAACGGCTGCGGCAGTGGGAATCTGAACCGACCATCTCGACATCGATCTCGTCGCCGCACCCGTCGCAACGGGGTATGCGGGTGGATGCAGACCCCCCGAAACGACGAAACGCCCCCCACCTGAGGGGGGCTGCGGTGGGAGGCGTTTCGTTTGGAGCTCGGTCAGCGTCGATCAGCTGAAGGCAGCAGCCGCACCGACGACGGTCAGGACTGCACCCAGACCACCGACGATGGTGCCGACACCGCTGACGATCGGCTGGATCTGCTTGATGAGCTTGAGGTCTTCTTCGGACGAACCCATGGAACGACTCCTGTTGATCGAGAGGTGATTTCGGCGCATCTCTCGCGCGCCGGACACATTGGTACCAGAGGAAAAGCACCGTAATGGCGCCCTCTACATGAACCTCAGGCAAACACCCTGGACGAGCACACAGAGTTCGCCGGCAAGCAACCTCCGCAATACCTGGAGTTTCCCCAATGGACCCGACACGAAGAGGCACCGCTCCCGGTCACACCACAGCAGGCGGTTCCAAATGTGAAGAATGACCGGGTATTACGCGAATGGGCGGCTGAGAATCCATGGCGATGGTCCCGATGTGAGGCGCGCCCCGGGACGGTGACGAGGCCGGCGACCGACCTGGGGACAGAATGGCCGCGCAGAGAGCCTGCAACGACCCACGAAGCGCGGTGTCCAACCGAACACGTACCGTCCGGGCTCGCCGGCGGCGTCAGTCGGCGACCACGTCGGAGGTGTCCCGCGGCGTGGCGATCGAGTGCCCCCAGTCGGACTCGAACCGACACTTTGCGGATTTTAAGTCCGCTGCCTCTGCCAATTGGGCTATGGGGGCCGGCCGAAGCCGTGGTGGAAATCAGAGCACCGAGAGTGCGATCCCGTCCAGGATGTCGTGCTCGCTGACGATCAGCTCGGTGATGCCGGCGCGGCGGGAGAGTTCCCGGCCGAGAACGTCGGCGACGATCGCGCCGCCACCGATCACGTCGACCCGGCCCGGATGGATCGTGGCGATCGCGGCGCGCTGCTCGTGCGTCATGTGCAGAAGGCTGTGGTTGACCTCGTGCAGCCGCTCCAGCGACATCCGCGACAGGTGCACCTGCTCGGCGTCGTAGTGCGGCAGATCCAGAGACACCGCGGCGAGGGTGGTCATGGTGCCCGCGACACCGACCCAGGTGCGCGCCTGCTCGACGGGTACCCGGTCGAACGCCTCGCCGAGCTTCTCGGCCGCGAAGGCCTGCGCCGCCAGGACCTGGTCCTCTGTGGGCGGATCGTCGTGCAGGCACCGTTCGGTGAGCCGAACGCAACCGATGTCGGTGGAATACGCGGCGTGTACCCCTCCCCCGTCGCCGAGGACCACCTCGGTGGAACCGCCACCGAGGTCCACGACGACGAAAGGTCCTGTCGCCGGGTCGAGTTCGCCGACCGCACCGGCGAACGACAGCCGCGCCTCCTCGTCGCCGGTGATCACCTCGGCGCCGGCCCCGGGGATCACGGCGCCGAGCACCTCACGCGTCATCGCGAAGAAGTCCTCACGGTTCGCGGCATCCCGTGTGGCGGACGTCGCGACCATCCGGACCTTGACGGCACCGGTCTCGCGGATCATCCCCGCGTACTCCTCGAGCGCAACCCGGGTGCGTTCGATCGCCTCGGGGGCGAACCGCCCGTTGGCGTCGACGCCCTGGCCGAGTCGGTTGACACGCATCTCCCGGACCACGTCGGTGAGGCGGCCGCTCTCGTCGGCGTCCGCGACGAGCAGACGGATCGAGTTGGTGCCGCAGTCGATCGCGGCGACCCGCTGCCCGGCAACGCTGCTCATTCGGCGCGGCCTTCCGGTGCGACATACCGCGGCCAGTCCTCGGGAATGGCGGTGCCACGCAGCCCGGCGTCGGCGGCGAGGGCGACGGACTCGTCACCGAACGGGTTCACGCCCGGCCCCTTGGCCAGGGCGTGCGCCATCAGCACGTGCAGACACTTGACCCGGTCGGGCATCCCGCCGCCGGTGAAATCCGTTCCGAGCGAGTCGATTTCGTTGCGCTCGGCGAGATACGACTCGTGCGCGCGGCGATACGCGTCAGCGAGTTCGGGGTCGCTGGACAGGCGCTCGGTCATCTCCTTCATCACGCCGGCCGACTCCTGCCTGCTCGCCTCGGCGGTCAACCGCGGGTCGGTGAGGTAGTAGAGCGTGGGGAAAGGCGTGCCGTCGGGCAGGCGCGGCGCAGTCTTGACGACTCCGGGGGTGCCGTCGGGTGCGCGGTACGCGATCGCGAGCACACCGCGCGGCTCGCGGCCCAGCTGCGCTGCGACGACCTCCAGGTCCGCCTGGGGAACGTTGTTCTCGGCCGGCTCGGTCACCCGGTGGGCCCTCCTTGATCTTGTGGAATGGTCATCGACCCGGCACCGTCGGGTGCGGGGGCGGGTGCCTGCGGCGCCGGTGCGGGGGTCGCGGTCGGGTCGGGTTGCGGCTCGACGATCGGCCGCCACAGGTCCGTGTACCAGGGGTCGCCGTCGTGCTTGGGCTTGGTGAGGTCCTCGACGGGCGGGGCGGTCGCGCCCGGCAACTGCACCTGGTACGGGGTCTCCCCCGGCATCACGTACTGCAACCGTTCGCGGGCCTGCGCCCGCACGTAGGCCGGGTCGTCGGCCTGCTGGTTCTCGCGCGTGAGCCGCGCGACGTCGGCTTCGAGCTGCTCCCGCTGCTCGGCGACCTGCTCGGCCTCGCTGCGCTGGGTGAGGTAGGTGCGCAGCGGGACCGCCAGGGTCAGTGCCAGCGCGCAGATCACCATCGCGAGGACGACCGCACGGGCGGTGGAAAGCCCGAGGATGGTCCGTTCGGGGGTCGGCGCCACCGGTCGGCGACGACGGGACCGTGCGCCGACCGGCTTCTCGGTCGGCGACGGTGTTGCTCCGGTGGCCTCCGGCGGGCCGGAGGTGTCCGGGTCGCCGGGCGCGGCAGATCCCGTGGGGCGGGTCCGCGACGACGGGCGTCGCGCCCCCTCCCCGCCGCGGCTGCGACGGGGATCACGGCCTCCCGGGCTACCGCCCGGTCGGGACCTGCCGCGCTGGCTCATGATCGGTCGGCCGGATCAGGCGCCGAACGCGAAACGCGGGAACGCGAGCTCGCCGGCGTAGCGGGCGGCGTCCCCGAGGGACTCCTCGATCCGCAGGAGCTGGTTGTACTTGGCGACGCGCTCGGAGCGGGCGGGGGCACCGGTCTTGATCTGGCCGCTGCCGACGGCGACGGCGAGGTCGGCGATGGTGGTGTCCTCGGTCTCGCCGGACCGGTGGCTCATCATCGTCTTGTAGCCGTTGCGGTGCGCGAGGTCGACGGCGTCGAGGGTCTCGGTCAGGGTGCCGATCTGGTTGACCTTCACCAGGAGCGCGTTCGCCGCACCCTTGACGATGCCGTCCTCGAGACGCTCCGGGTTGGTGACGAACAGGTCGTCGCCGACGAGCTGGATCTTGTCGCCGATCGCCTCGGTGAGCGCGACCCAGCCCTCCCAATCGTCCTCGCTGAGCGGGTCCTCAATGGACACGAGCGGGTACGCGCCGAGCAGCTCCGCGTAGAACGCGCCCATCTCGGCGGCGGTGCGGTTCTGGCCCTCGAACTTGTAGCCGGTGCCGTCGGTGTAGAACTCGGTGGCCGCGACGTCGAGAGCGAGCGCGACGTCGGTGCCCAGCTTCAGGCCGGTCTTGCCGATGGCCTCGCTGATCAGGTCGAGCGCGGCCTTGGTGCCCGCGACGTCGGGCGCGAAGCCGCCCTCGTCGCCGAGGCCGGTGGACAGGCCCTTGGCCTTGAGCACCGACTTGAGCGAGTGGTAGACCTCGGCGCCCCAGCGCAGCGACTCCTTGAACGTGGCGGCGCCGACCGGCGCGACCATGAACTCCTGGACGTCGACACCGGTGTCGGCGTGCGCGCCACCGTTGAGGATGTTCATCATCGGCACGGGCAGCACGTGCGCGTTCGGGCCACCGACGTAGCGGAAGAGCTCGAGGCCGGAGGACTCGGCAGCAGCACGCGCGACGGCCAGCGACGCGCCGAGCAGCGCGTTGGCGCCGAGGCGGGACTTGTCCGGGGTGCCGTCCTCGTCGAGGAGGGCCTGGTCGACGGCGCGCTGCTCGGCGGCGTCGATGCCGATGATGGCCGGTGCGATCTCACCGAGCACGGCCTCGACGGCCTTCTGCACGCCCTTGCCGTTGTAGCGGTCGCCACCGTCACGCAGCTCGACGGCCTCGTGCTCGCCGGTCGACGCACCCGACGGCACCGCGGCACGTGCGAACGTGCCGTCGTCGAGCAGCACCTCGACCTCGACCGTGGGGTTGCCTCGCGAATCGAGGATCTCGCGGGCTCCGACCTGCTCAATGATGGCCACGGATGGTTCTCCTTATTGGCGGCTTTTCGTTGTGTGGGCGACGCCAACACGGCCCGGCTGCGCGGGGCGTTGACGATTTCGCTACATAGTGCCAGGTCTGAGCCTAACCGCGGCAACCGGCTGCGGTGCCGTGGCACACGCCGGGTGATGAGTCACAGCGCGCTCCGCACGGCGAGTCACAGCGCGCCCCACACGGCGACTCACGGTGCACTCTTCACGGCATAGGTGTTGGCCCGGTCCCGGACGTCGAGCAGGTACTGGCCGGACAGGTTGTACGCCATCAGCGCCTGCCGCCAGCCCGCTTCGGTGGTGAGGTCGCCGCCGCGGGCGCACAGGTACCGACCGGCGGTCAGCGCGGCGTCGTCGATGTTGTCGGGGTCCGCGACCCCGTCGCCGTTGGCGTCGACGCCCCAGCGGCGCCAGGTCTCCGGGATGAACTGCAGCGGTCCCATTGCCCGGTCGTGCACCGGGTCGCCGTCCATCGCACCGCCATCGGTGTCGGGGATCTCGGCGACACCCGGTCCGCCGTCGAGCGGGATGCCGCGGATCGGCGGGGCGACAGTGCCGTCGGCGGCCACCCGGGCACCCCGATGAGTGCCGTGCCTGCTCTCCACCCCGGCGATGCCGGCGAGTGTGGTCCAGGCGAGCCCGCAGTCGGGCCGCGACTGCGCCATCACCGCAGCGGCGTACCCGTACGCCTCCAGCGCGGTCCCCGAGACGCCGATCGCGTCGGACACCCCGGAGGCCCAGTCGGCGAGCCGGTCGGCGGTGCGGCCGGGACCGTCGACGTCGATCGGCGGCAGCGGCGCGCCGGGCCGCGGTGGGACGTCCTGCGGAATCGGCACCGTCGGCTGCTGCGAGCAGCCGGAAAGGACGGCCGCGAAGGTGAGCGAGGCAGCGACGCCTCCCATTGTCACGGTTCGGCGGGTCACCGTGTCCATCATCCACACCGCGAACCCTCGGCAACCAATCCGGGCATATCGGGCACCCAGGCACCACCCCGAATCCGGCTTGTGGTAAGTGCTACCTTATCCGGGAGCTACCAAGGTTCGCCTTCCCTGAATTCGGGCGGGTGACCACGCACAGAATGAGGGGCCACCCGTGCTCGCACTCGCCGCCGACGCCACCGCGCCGAGCATCGCGACCCAGCTGTTCGGCAGCGGCCTCATCGGACTCCGCGAAGGCCTCGAAACCGGCATCGTGGTCATGATCCTGATCGCGTTCCTGGTCAAGTCGGACCGCCGCGACGCCCTCAAGTGGGTGTGGCTCGGCGTCGGCGCCGCCGTCGCGATGGTGGCGATCATCTTCGCCGCCATCCACTTCGGCACCTCCACCGTCACCGGCACCGCAGCCGAATTGATCAGCGGCATCGCCTCTCTCGTCGCGGTCGCGATCGTGACCGCGATGGTGCTGTGGATGCGCACCGCCGCCGCGTCCATCTCCGGCCACCTCAAGGACAGCCTCGGGAAGGCCCTCGCGGTCGGCCCGGTCGCCGTCGCCGCGATGGCGTTCTTCGCCGTCGGCCGCGAGGGCGTCGAGACCGCGCTACTGCTCGTCGGGTACGCGGAGAACGCGGGCAACAGCGTCTGGCCGCTCATCGGACTGCTGCTCGGCATCGCGGTCGCCGCGGTGCTGACCGTGCTGCTGTACTTCGGCGCCGTCCGGATCAACTTCGCGAAGTTCTTCAAGTACACCGGCGTCTTCCTGATCGTCGTCGCGGCAGGCATCCTCGCCTACGGTGTCCGCGCCCTGCAGATCGCCGGCTGGCTGCCCGGCGGCTCGAACCTCGCGTTCGACGCGTCCGCGAGCTTCGACACCTCCAGCTGGTACGGCACCGTGCTGCAGGGCATCTTCAACTTCCGCCCCGACCCGACGGTGCTGCAGGTCGTCGCGTGGGTCGCCTACATCGTGATCGTGCTGCCGCTGTTCCTGCGCCCGGTCACCAAGAAGCAGCCCGCGGCGCCGAAGCCCGCGTCATCCGCAACGTCCGACCTTCCCGCGTAACCGAAAGGCACCACCACCGTGCGTCGATCCACCCCCGCCCTGGCCCTGCTGGCGCTGACCCCGCTCGCGCTCGCGGCGTGCACCGCGAAGACCGAGTCGGACGCAGACGCGATCGCGGTCACCGCGACCGACACCACCTGCGACATCGCGGCGAACACCGCGACCACCGGCACCACCACCTTCTCGATCACCAACAACGGATCGAAGGTCACCGAGTTCTACGTCTACGGCGCAGGTGACCGGGTGATGGGTGAGGTCGAGAACGTCGGTCCGGGTCTGACCCGGCAGCTGATCGTGAACCTGCCCGAGCCCGGCACCTTCCACACCGCCTGCAAGCCGGGCATGGTCGGCGAGGGCATCCGCTCGGAGTTCACCGTCACCGGTGAGGCGAAGGTCTCCACGGACGAGTCGGGCCGGCTCGCCGAGGCCGCCGACGGCTACAAGCGCTACGTCACCAGCCAGGTCACCGCACTGCAGGAGACGGCGGCGAACTTCGTGGCCGCGATCAAGGCCGGCGACGTCGCGGCGGCGAAGGCGCAGTACCCGACCACCCGCACCTACTACGAGCGCATCGAGCCGATCGCCGAGTCCTTCCCCGACGACCTCGACCCGCGCATCGACCTGCGGGAGGTCGACGTCGAGCCGGGCCAGAAGTGGACCGGCTTCCACCGGCTCGAGAAGGACCTGTGGGTGACGGGCTTGCAGCCTGACACCAACGCGATGGCCGACCAGCTGATCGCCGACCTGCAGGAACTCGCCGACGGCATCGCCGCCGAGGACTTCACCGTCGACCCGATCCAGGTGGCGGGCGGCGCCCAGACCCTGCTCGACGAGATCTCCCGCACCAAGATCACCGGCGAGGAGGACATCTTCAGCCACACCGACCTGTACGACTTCCAGGCCAACGTGGACGGCTCCCAGGCCGCGATCGCCTCCGTCCGTCCGATCATCGACGAGCGCAACCCGGAGCTGGGTCAGCGGATCGACCAGCGGTTCGCCGACCTCGACGCCGCCCTCGCCCAGTTCCGCGCCGGTGACGGGTTCGTCTCGTACGACACGGTGACCGAGCCGCAGCGTCAGGAACTGTCGCACAAGATCGACGCATTGTCCGTCGAGGTCAGCCAGGTGCAAGGTGTCGTCGCCGAAGCCTGATTCCATGTCTGATTCCCGGCCCGGGATCTCCCGCCGTGCCCTGTTCGGCGCGGTCGGAGCGGGCGTCGTTGCCGCCGGGGCGGGCGCTGCCGTCGGTCGCCTCACCGCACCCGACACCGGCTCCTCCTACGGAGAGGTGGTCGAGTTCCGCGGAGCCCATCAGGCCGGCATCGTCACCCCCGCGCAGGACCGGATGCACTTCGTCGCATTCGACGTGACCACCGACTCGCGCGACGACCTGGTGGCGCTGCTGCAGAAGTGGACCGTGATGGCCGAGCGGATGACAGCCGGCAAGGAGGCGGCCGAGGACGGCGCTCTGGGTGCCGGCGCGCACAACCCGCCCTCCGACACCGGCGAGGCCCTCGATCTCGACGCCTGCCAGCTGACGCTGACGATCGGCTTCGGCCCGTCGCTGTTCGAGAAGGACGGCAAGGACCGCTTCGGCATCGCGGACAAGCGGCCCGCCGCCCTGGTCGATCTGCCGAAGTTCACCGGTGACGCGCTGGAGCCTGCCCGCAGCGGCGGCGACATCTGCATCCAGGCGTGTGCAAACGACCCGCAGGTCGCGGTGCACGCGGTGCGGAACCTGGCCCGGGTCGGGTTCGGCACCGTCGCGGTCCGGTGGTCGCAGCTCGGGTTCGGACGTACCTCGTCCACGTCGACGAGCCAGACCACTCCGCGAAACCTGTTCGGGTTCAAGGATGGGACGCGCAACATCAAGGCCGAGGAGGACGCCTCGGTCAACCAGTTCGTCTGGGTGGACCCGGCCGACGACCAGTCCTGGATGGGCGGCGGCTCCTACCTGGTGGCCCGGCGCATCCGAATGCTGATCGAGTCGTGGGACCGCACCGTGCTGACCGAACAGGAGCGTGTCATCGGCCGCGCCAAGGGCAGTGGCGCTCCGCTCGGACAGCAGGACGAGTTCGACGAGCTCGACCTCGACTCGAAGGGCCCGAAGGGCCCGCTCGTGGACGAGGCCGCGCACGTGCGCCTGGCATCGAAGGAGGAACTCGGCGGCATCGAAATCCTGCGCCGCGGATACAACTTCACCGACGGCTCCGACGGTTTCGGCCACCTCGACGCGGGACTGTTCTTCATCGCCTACTGCCGGGATCCGCAGAAGCAGTTCGTGCCGATGCAGCAGAACCTCGCCCGCAACGACGCGATGAACGAGTACATCAAACACGTCGGCTCCGCGGTGTTCGCGGTGCCGCCGGGCGTCGAGGGCGACGCGTTCTGGGGATCCTCACTGTTCGGCGGCTCCCTCGCCCAGAACGGTCAGGCGGAGAAGTGAGCGGTCAGTAGGCGCCCTCGGCGCGGAACACGGCGGCGGCGGTCTTCCACAGGATCATCACGTCGAGCGCTATCGACCAGTTCTCGACGTACCGCAGGTCCATCCGCACCGATTCCTCCCAGGAGAGGTCGCTGCGGCCGCTGACCTGCCACAGGCCCGTCAGACCGGGTTTGACGAGCATCCGCCTGCGCACACCGCCGTCGTCGTACTTCTCGACCTCGGCGATCAGCGGCGGCCGGGGACCGACGAGGGACATGTGCCCGGCGACGACGTTGAACAGCTGCGGCAGCTCGTCGATGGAGTACCGCCGGATGAAGTGACCGACCTTGGTCACGCGTGGATCGTCGCGGATCTTGAACAGGACACCGGCTCCCTCGTTGGCACGGGCCAGCTCGGCCAAGCGTGCGTCGGCGTCCCGAAACATGCTCCGAAACTTGATCATTTCGAATGTCGTGCCTGCACGTCCGACCCGGGTCTGCCGGTAGAACACGGGACCGGGACTGGTCAGCCGGACCGCACAGCCCACCGAGACCAGCAACGGCGACAGCGCGACCAGCAGTGCCAACGCCAGAACGCGATCCAGAACCGACTTGACCACCCACGCGGGTCCGGTGAAACGCGGCGCGCTCAACTGCAGCAGCGGCGTGCCCGCCACCGGGCTGATGTGCAGCCGCGGCCCGACGATGTCCATGAGCGCGGGAGCAATCAGCAGATCCGCCCCCGTGCCCTCGAGGTCCCACGCGAGCCGCTGAGTGCGCGACTGCGACCACCCGATCGACGGCAACAAGGCCACGGCCGCGTAGCCGTGCAGGGTGACGATCCCGACGATGTCCCGTTCGGTGCCGACGACGGGAACCCCGGCGACGTCGACTGGCAGGTTCTCGGGCACAGCACCTCCGAGGCAGACCGCCTCGACGTTCCATCCGGCGTGCGCCGCCCCCTTGGTTCGGTGGATCAACTCCCGAACCGACGTCTCGTCACCTGCAGCGACCACCGACCGCAGGTACGCACCCGACCTGCGCCGGTGATGGAGCCATTTGCGCAGCAGGTAGCGGCCGACCAGCGACGACATCGCAGCGAGCGGCAGTGCCCCGAACACCCAGGAGTGTCCGCCCGCGGTCTCGGCGGCATACCCGACGACCGCCATCAGCGCGATCACCGTCACGAATGCCGACGCGACGCGGCGGAATTCGTCGGGACCACAGCCGAGAACCCGTGGATCCCATGCGTGATTGAGCGCCAGCGCCGACAGTGCCAGTGACGGAACCGCGAGCGCAACAGCGAGATTGGCCGGGAGGTTGAGGACCGACAGGTCGTGATAAATCGTGGACACGAACGCGTCCGCAGCCAGCAGGCTCAGCGCGTCGATGCCGAACGCCATCCTGCCGTATCGAGCTTCCCAACCCGGCCGTGCCGGTGCCGGGAGCGGCAACGGAAGTCGCCAGGCTCCGGATGCGCGGGCGGGTTCCACGAACGGCCGTCCACACACTGGACACACGAGGCTCGCCGTGTCTCGTGTGGTCGGCTTGGTCCCCGAACCGACCGTCGTGTTGCATTCGCACATCTGGAATGCCCAACCTGTTGCAATCCGCCCCAACAAACTTGGGCTAAAACATACTCCAAGTTGGTTCGTGTGCTCAAGTGATACTCTTACCCTTGTTTTAGAAGGTTCGCTAGACGTTGAGACTAGGGGGCGTGGGTAGAGACGCCGCCACCGGAATCCACCCGGTGCGGAGCAGGTCGCCGCAGCGTTCCACCGTCACGGGTGGGCTGAGCAGGTAACCCTGAGCACGGTTGCAGCCCAACCCCAGAAGCACTTTCGCGGCCGTCTCGGTCTCCACCCCTTCGGCCACCAGGTCGAGATCGAACGACTTGGCCAGTCCCACAATGGACTTGACGATCGCGAGGTCACCCGGAGAATTGCCGAGGTCGCGCACGAACTCGCGGTCGACCTTCAGCACGTTGAATCGTAGCTGTTTGAGTTGGGCCAGTGAGCTGTACCCGGTCCCGAAGTCGTCGATCGCCACCCGCACCCCGAGGTCGGCCAGCCCCTGGAGCGCGACACGGGTGCGATCGAGATCGCCGACGACCGCATTCTCGGTGATCTCAAGGCACATCCGATCCCCTGTCACACCGTACTCGTCGAGGATCCGCGAGACGACGTCGAGGAACTCGAGCCCCACCAGTTGCGCCGGAGACACGTTCACCCGAAGCGTGACGTCGAGCCCAGGAATCTCCGCACGCCACCGCGCGTAGTCACTGCACGCCCGACGCAGCACCCACGCCCCCAGCTCACCCGCGAGATTGGTCGACTCGGCAACCGAGATGAACGACTGCGGCAAGAGCAGCCCCAGCGCCGGATGGTCCCACCGCGCCAGCGCTTCGACCGCAAGGATCTCACCGGTCCGCAGATCGACCTCCGGCTGGTACACGAGGTGGAGCCGGTCTTCGTCGATCGACGACCTGAGGCTCAGTTCGATGATGCTCCGAACCTCGATCTCCGCGCGCATGTCCTCAGTGAACGCAGCTATCGCGTTGCCGCCCCGCGCTTTCGCCGCGATAACGGCCTGGTCGGCTTGCCACAACAGGTCGACGGCCGTGCATTCGCCTGGCGTCCCCACGGCGATCCCGATACTCACACTGCGACCGAAAGACACATTGCCGAGCGTCACCCGCTCGTTGACGAACTCACTGATCCGTTCCGCCTCGTCTCGCGCCTCATCCACGCCCGCATCTGCTCCGAGAACCACTACGAACTCGTCCCCACCCAACCGCGCCACCAGGTCATCGGGAGCGCATCTGCCCGCCAACCGGGCACCGATCTCGATGATGAACCGGTCGCCCGCGGTGTGGCCGAGGAAGTCGTTGAGGGTCTTCAGCCGATCCAGATCGAGGAACAGCATCGCCACCGGACCCCGCCCTCCGGACGCCATCCGGCGATCGAGCTGTTCGACGAGCGAGCGTCGGTTGGCCAACCCGGTCAGCGCGTCGTTGTGCGCCCAGTAGAGCAGCAGGCTCTCGGCACGCACCCGTTCCTGCACCTGGGTGAGAAGTGCGGCGATCGCCTTGAGCACATTGATTTCAGCCGAGGTCCAGTCCCGGTCACCGAATCGAACGAAACCCAACGTCCCGGTCGTCACGTCACCGGACAGCAACGGTATCGCCGCCAGTGTCACCGCCGGTATGCCCGAGCCCGCAGTCACGCGATCCTGATAGCCGGTGTCCTCCCCCCCTGGCCGGATGAAGCCGACCTCCTTGAGGTGCTCGGCCCTGGCAAATTCCGGGTCGGCATTCTCGAAGTAGACAACCGCGAGGGGATCCGGGTCGGGAACGTCCGTTCGGTGCGGCCATTCCGCGACGAGGACCGTCGCACGGATGTCGTGGTCGTTACGCCGCAGGAAACACGCGTCCAGTTCGAAGTAGTCGACCAGGTCGTGCAGAACCTCCTCGGCACTGTTCACCCAAGTCCGGGCGGTGGTCGCGGTCAAACGGGAGGCGACGCCGGTGACGAGCTCCTCGAGTGTGTGTGCTGACATGGCGAGCTCCTCAGGACGTGAACGCAGCCGGAGGGTCGGTGGAGGGCCGTCGGCGGCGACTCTGGACCGACGCGGATGCGCAGTGACTCAGACGCAGCACCAACGCGAGGGCGGAATCCCCATCGACCTCGAACAACTCGCGCCATGCTGCACTCCCCACGGCCAGTTCCGCCGTGTACGCGGGGGCCAACCCCGCCAGTTCATCCTCCTCCAGTCCATAGAGGAACACCGGCGAGATCGGTTGCACCGACAAGCCGTGAGCCTCGGCAGCGATCCACACGGACTCCACCGCGCACCCGCCTCGAACGAAATCCGCCGGATCTGTTCCGCTCACCACGACGGCCGCCAGGGCGGTGCTGGACCTGATCCGGTCCCGGCTGGCCGCGCCCAGCGACTGTCCCAGCCCCCAGTCGGCCAGCACCTCCATCGCGTCGGCCCGGCACAGCACCCGCAGAGCCGAGAGGTCGGCGTCGTCAAGTTCGAGCGATCGCACGTCGATGCCGGTGTCCATTCGATCCACACCGGGCCAACGCAATTCACCGATCATCTCGGCATGCAGCCGCGGGTCGAGAAACCGGATCCGCTCTGCGGAGGCGAACACCCTCGCCGCCGAGTCGATGGCAGACCGCTCGGTGACGACAGCCAGGCGCGCACCTTCGGCTCTCGCGGCTCCCGCCAGCGCCTCACGTACCTCACCGGGAAACGGTCGGCGTGAGCCTGCCCGCCGGTTGGTCCCTCGCCGAACCACGCCGTCGAAACGGCGGGCCAGCTCCGGGTCCGTGCCGGAGCCGAAGGTCATCGTCGCTACCAGGGCGGGCGTGGTGACGTCGCCGAACAGTTCGACCGGCCCGAGCAGTCCCTGGGTGGCGGCGGCGACTCGCGCGTTGAAGAGCGCCGCGCCGATCGCCACGTGGCTCCCGCGGTACTGCACATCCATCGCCGTCGACCGGCTGGGGTCGAGGTACAGCCGCAACTCGTCCGGCGTCACCACGACCCGCCACGGCTGGGCATTGCCTCCCGACGGGGCAAGGCAGGCGGCCCGCGCAACCGCGGTCGGACCGTCCGTCGGCAGGACCTCGACAGCCTGGTCCGGGACTGCGTCGCCGCCGGCCTCGACGATCGGGGCGCGCACGTCGTCGAGTCGCTCGTCGAGGTCGACCCGAACCCTCCCTGACTGCAGTGGACGCCCCAGACCGATCCGACGGACGGCCGCAGCCACGCTGGCGCCGCCGAGGAGGACGTCGCCGCCGAGCTGCGGCCAGGTGGAGATCGTGCTGCCGACCTCGATGAGGGAGGCAACCATCCTGGTCGACAGGTCCGCCGCGCCGAGGATTCGCAGGATGTGCGGGATCTTGTCCCGCGCCGACAGCCCGGACAGCTCCGCGCTGTCGCGTTCACCGAGCAGACCGTGGAACAGTGCGCGGCCAGGCTCCAGGTCGTATCGCTCGACATCGATCAGGCCCCGGTCGCTGGTCTCCATCAGAACCGGCAGGCGACGACGACGGGCCTCCTCCCGCACCGCCACCTTCACATCGAGCGAATCGCATTCCTCGACGACGAGGTCGAGACCGTCGAAGAAGGCACCGACCGTGTCCGCGGTGACCCCGTCCGGCCAGACGGACACCTGCAGGTACGGGTCGATCTCCGCGATCCGGCGCGCGGCTGCGATCGCCTTGTTCACGCCGAGATCGAACACCGTGGCGGGCACCCGGTTCAGGTTGGACAGCTCGAGGGTGTCGAAGTCCGCGAGCCGAATCGCGCCGACCGAGGACTCCAGGGCGAGGGCAAGGGCGACGGCGTGCCCGACGCTGAGCCCGACTATGCCGACGTGCAGCTCGGCCAGGCGCAACTGCTCGTCGTCGGTGATCTTGTTCCGGTTCCGGTCGAGCCGCAGCAGCCGGTAGCCGGTCGGGCCGAGGATCCGTACCGCCGCGCGCCGCCATGGGTAGTAGGCCCACCGGGCCGACTCGTCGAGAATCGACGGGTGCGGCTCCGGTACGAGTGCCCGGAGCGCTGCGCGCTGGGCCTCGAGCTCGTCGTGCCATCGCACCCCATCGCCCTCACGCAGCTCCACGATGTACGAGGAATCGGCAGGCGACCCCTCGTCGAGAAGCGTTGCCGTGTAGTCATCCTCATGCTCATGCACTGGCATCGCAGTCCTCGCCGGCCTGCCGGACCGCCCCGGACCGGCCCGGTTCGTGCACCGCCCACAGGCGGGCGAACTGCTGCGCCACCGCTCGGATACGGCGGCTGTCACGGTCCCACCACATCATTTGCGTGCGGTAGCGGTCGTCCGGATAGGCCGCCGGAGGAATCCGGGTGGCCACCACTCCCCCCGACGACGCCCACAGGTCCAGCACGTGATCGGCGGCCGATGCCATCAGGAACTGAACGTCGAGCAACTCGAGCGCGCACACCCCGACGGAGGCCAACGACTGGGTGAGGGCCCGCCGATTCGGTGCCCCGTCGCGAACCCAGGCCGCTTTCATCTCCACCACGCCGAATGGAATGCGGTCTGCGATCATCTCGCGCGCGGCACCCTCCCCGACCTGGTTCGACCATTCCTCCATCACGTGGGACTGTTCCGGAGCGTCGTACGGCCCCTGCGCCCGCAGGCCGCCGTTCACGGTGCCGTCCGCCGCGACTGCGACGAAGAACAGCGTGGTCGTCCTGCCGTCGCGGATGCGGTCGTACTCCAGTGCCTCGACCACACCGTGCTTCGAGTAACTCTCGAACGCACCGGCGAGATATGCCGACCACAACTCGGGTTCCTCGTCCGGTCGCGCCGCGACGAATCGACATTCCGACCTCGGATCCCACACACTGGTCTCTTCGAATTTCTTCTCGGCCCCCCGAATTGCACAGAAAAGTGCACGGGCCATCACTGCCTCCAGTTTCGGATTGTTCGAGTTCGGATTCGTACCGGAAACCCGACCATCCGCGGAGCGTGCGCCTAGGTCAGCGAGATGAAGAGTTCGAACCCGTTCGGCGCGCGGGTGATCTCGATTTCCTCGGCGAGGGCACGGTCGATCATCCCTTCCTTTGCCGCAACCTCCACCTGGTTCCACACATCGGCTATCGGATCGTCGACAGGTCCGTCCGGGACGAATCGCGCGAAGTAGCCGGCCGGAACCCGCACCATCACATCGCCTTCGGCGAGGTGCTCCACACTGTCGCACCTGTACCCGACGACCGCGATCGAGTCGCCTTCCTTGTTCGGGGTGTACACCGTCACGATCTCGGTGATGCCGCGTTCACGTATGCGTTCGCGGGTGAATTCCATCAGCCCGCCCGCGCCCGACCGCTCCCCCGACGCTGGATCCACATTCGGCAGGACCAGTCCTCCGACGTCGACGACGCCGCACTTGACGATCTCAAAGCTCATGACCGGATCTCCGGGACGGGGCGTCGACCGCGATGTAGAGATCGATCCGGTACGCGTGCGGGTAGCACTCGTAAGCGCCGGCGGCGACCCTGCCGATCCGCCCCGCATCCTCCGCCTCCCGCACCTGCTGCCACAGGTTGCTCACTACGTCGGGGAATTCGCCGGTCGACACGAACCGGGCATACCGTCCGCCCGGAATCCTGGCCATGACATGACCGCGCATCACGTCCTCGATCGACTCGCAGCGGTAACCCACGACCTGGGTGTAGAAGGATCCGGCCTCGGCGGAATGATCCGTGTAGATCGACGCCAGCGGCCCTGGGGGATTCTGCTTGAGCACCGAGGACCAGGCTCGCTCGAGATTCGGATCCCGCAGCATCCCCAACGGACGCTTGGGACTTCGCACCGGCAGTCCCCCCACGAACGTCTGGCCGAGTTCGACGACTTCAATCTCCCCGGACCGCAATTCCACCACGCTCCCTCCCCGGAACGGGTTTCCCTTTGCTCGCAACGACACCCGGTCCGGTCACCGCAGATCCACCATAACCGCGAATTCGTGGCGTTGGGGAGACATGACCTGATGACGAAATCCCTATTCCCGCCAAACCATTCGAGCACCAAACTCGACGATTCAAAAGTCGGATATAAACAAACTTCAAGTACTTTATTGCCCTTGAAAGCGGGTGCAAAGTGTGGTTAGTTGGACGCAGTCCACCACTCGAAGGTCCGCACGAGGGGAAGACAGACCAATGCGGTGCAGACTGTGCGACTCGGACCGCCTCCTGAGCGTTCTCGACCTCGGCGCGACACCGCCGTGCGAGCGATTCCTCACCGCCGCTCAGTTGGACGCCCCTGAGCCGACGTATCCCCTACACCTACGCCTGTGCGAGGACTGCCTGCTCCTCCAAATCCCCGCATTGATCAGGCCCGAGGACACCTTCACCGAGTACGCCTACTTCGCGTCCTACTCCGACAGTTGGGTGGAGCACGCCCGGCGATTCGTCGAGGAGACCGTGCACCGTCTCGGACTCGACGCCCGCTCACGGGTGGTGGAAGTCGCGAGCAACGACGGCTACCTGCTCCAGCACGTCGTAGGCGCCGGCATTCCCTGTCTCGGGATCGAGCCGTCGATCAATGTGGGCGCCGCAGCCGTGCAGCGCGGCGTCCCGACTCGCTCGGCCTTCCTCGACATCGAGACAGCGGCCGCCGTGCGACACGAGTTCGGGCCAGCTGACCTGGTCGTTGCGAACAACGTGTACGCGCACGTCCCCGACCTGCTCGGATTCACCCAGTCGCTCCGCGCGCTGATGGCGGACACGGGGTGGCTCAGCATCGAGGTCCATCACGCGCTGAATCTCGTCGGACTCGGCCAGTTCGACACGGTCTATCACGAGCATTTCCAGTACTACACCGTGCTGTCGGCGGCCCGTGCGCTCTCGACCGCCGGGCTCGCCGTCGTCGACGTCGAGTTGCTCTCCACCCATGGCGGGTCCCTCCGGATCTGGGCGCGACCCGAACGGGTGGCCGAGTCGGCAAGCACACGAGTCCACGAGGTGCTCGCGAGTGAGGCAGCGGCGGGCCTGCACGAGGTGGACGGGTATCTCCACCTCGCCGACCAGGCACGGTCCGTCCGCCACCAGCTGCTGCGTTTCCTCCTCGACCGCCGGATGGAGGGCCGCTCCGTCGTCGGTTACGGCGCACCGGGCAAGGGCAACACCCTGCTGAACTACTGCGGCATCCGCCCCGACCTGCTCGAGTACACGGTGGACCGAAACCCGTACAAGCACGGACGGTTCACACCGGGGACCCGGATTCCGATCCTCGAGCCGGCCCAGATCGTCAAGGACCGACCGGACGTGGTGCTCGCGCTGCCGTGGAACCTCGAACCGGAGCTCACCACGCAACTTCGCTACATCAAGGAATGGGGTGGCGAGCTCGTATTTCCACTCCCCCGTCTGCACAAGGCCGCGGCGTGATCGCCCGGGTGGGCTCGCAAGGAGGGCGGACACCATGAAAGTCGTGCTGTTCTGCGGCGGTTACGGGATGCGCATGAGAAACACCCGTGACGACGAGATCCCCAAACCGATGCAAATGGTGGGCCCGAGACCGTTGCTGTGGCACATCATGCGCTACTACGCCCACTTCGGACACACCGAGTTCATCCTCTGCCTCGGATACGGCGCCGCCAAGATCAAGGACTACTTCCTCGACTATCACGAGGAGCAATCCAACGACTTCGTTCTCCACGGCAACCAGGTCGAGTTGCTGCACACCGACATCAGTGACTGGTCGATCACCTTCGCCGACACCGGACTCGAATCTCCGATAGGCGAACGGCTGCGCCGCGTCCGGCGGTATCTGAACGGGGATCGGTGCTTCCTGGCCAACTACGCGGATGTCCTCACCGACGCCCCGCTCGACCTCGTGATCGAGCGTTTCCACCAGTCGGGCGCGGTCGCCTCGCTGCTCGTGGTTCCGCCGCAGTCGTCCTTCCACTGCGTCGATGTGGCCGAGAACGGTGAGATCAAACAGTTGACGCCGATCGGGCAGTTCCCGATCTGGGAGAACGGCGGCTACTTCGTGCTCACGCAGGAGATCTTCGATCTGCTTCCCCCTGGTGGCGATCTCGTCGCGGACGTCTGTGGAACCCTCGCCGGCGAGGGCCGCCTGTTCGGCTACCGACACGAGGGCTTCTGGAAACCCGCCGACACGTTCAAAGAGCGGGCCGAGTTGGACGCCGGCTTCGCCCGCGGCGAGCACCCGTGGATGCTGTGGGCCGACGAGGAAGCGACGACGACCTCATGATCGACCTCCGCCCCACCCGCATCGACGAGGTGGCAGTCCTGGGAGCGCACTGCGACGACATCGCGATCGGTGCAGGCGGCACACTGCTCACCCTCGCCACCTCGCATCCTGGGCTGCGCGTACGCGCCCTGACGCTGTCCGGAACCGATACGGGTCGCGAGATCGAGGAACGGCATGCGCTGGCCGCACTCTGCCCCGACGCCGATCTCGAGGTGACGGTCCTCGATGTCCCCGACGGTCACGCGCCGGCCTACTGGGACCCGATCAAGCATGCTCTCGAGGCCTTTCGCGGCGCAGTCAGCCCGGACGTGGTGTTCGCTCCGCACCGAGGCGACGCGCACCAGGATCACCGGTTGCTCGCCGAGTTGGTCCCGACCGTGTTCCGTGACCACCTGGTGCTCGGATACGAGATCCTCAAGTGGGAGACCGACGCGCCCACCCCCACGGTGTTCCACCCGCTCCCGGTGAAGATCGCCGAGGAGAAGGCCCGAATCCTCCTCAAGCACTACCCGTCACAGGCCGACCACGACTGGTTCGACGAGCGCGCCTTCCTCGGACTGTCGCGGCTACGGGGTGTCCAGTGCCACCATCCGCACGCGGAGGCGTTCGTGGTGGAGAAGGCAACGTTGACGTTCAAGGGGGAATGACATGCGTGTCCTCGTCACGGGTCATCAGGGCTACCTGGGGACGGTCATGGTGCCGGTACTGCGTGCCAGAGGGCACGACGTGGTCGGGCTGGATTCCGGGTTGTTCGCGGACTGCATTCTCGGTCCACCACCGGACGACCCGCCGACGGTCGCCGTTGATCTGCGTGATGTGACGATGTCTCACCTGACGGGGTACGACGCCGTGATCCACCTGGCCGCCCTGTCGAACGACCCGCTCGGATCTCTCGCACCGCAGATCACCTACGACATCAACCATCTCGCATCGGTACGACTGGCGCGCCTGGCGAAGGATGCTGGTGTGCAACGGTTTCTGTACGCCTCCACCTGTTCGGTGTACGGGTCGGCCGGCGACGATCTCGTCACCGAGCAGGCGCCCTTACGCCCACTGACTCCCTATGCCGAGAGCAAGGTTCGGGTCGAGGACGACGTGATGGCGCTCGCCGATTCCGATTTCTCGCCGGTGTTTCTGCGCAACGCCACAGCCTTCGGGTTCTCACCCCGACTCCGTGCGGACATCGTGCTCAACAATCTGGTCGGGCTCGCACTGTTGACCGGCGAGGTGCGCGTCCTGTCCGACGGAACACCGTGGAGACCTCTCGTCCACGCGCGGGACATCGCGGCCGCGTTCGCCGCCGCACTCGAAGCCCCATCCCACCGAATTCACTGCGCCGCATACAATGTCGGAACAGAAGCGAACAACCTCACGGTCGCTCAGATTGCCGACGCAGTTGCCGGCGCAGTCCCCGGTTCCCGTGTCGTGATCACAGGGCAATCCGGGCCGGATACCCGTTCGTACCGCGTCGACTTCTCCGCAATCCGAACCATGCTGGGCGGATTCGAGGCCCGGTGGAGCGTTGCGGATGGAGCTGTCGAGTTGTTCGAGCAGTACACCCGGTGGGGCCTGAACGAGGCCGACTTCAATTCCAGGTTCACCAGACTCGCCCGCCTCGAGCTGCTTCGGAACAGCGGCGGCCTGGACGAGACGATGCGACCCCAGGCGATCGGGGCCGGGAATGGGTGAAGGCAAGTACTCAGAGCCGACCAATCAGATCGGCCCACGCGCCGGCACCGGCATCACGGGCGCTGACGACCGTCACAGGCAGCGGCCACGCGATGCCGAGGTCGGGGTCGTCGTACGCAACCGCGATGTCCTCATCCGGGTCGTGCTCGCGATCGATCCGGTAGCAGACGTCCGCGACCCGCGTCAGCGCCTGGAATCCGTGGAGGAAGCCGGGCGGAACGTAGAGATGCGCGAAGTCGACATCATCGAGGGTGAACGCCTGCTGCTCGCCGAAGGTCGGAGACTCTTTCCTGATGTCGACGAGCACGTCGAACACTGCCCCCCGCGCACATCGCACGAGCTTCGCCTCGCCGCGTCCCCCGCGCCCGTGCATGCCACGGATCACGCCGCGCACGGACCGGGACTGCGAGTCCTGAACGAAGTCCGCCGACCGAACCCCCACCCGCTCCCCCACTCGGACGTCGAAGGTGCGGGTGAACAGACCGCGCTCGTCCCGGTACGGTTCGGGCCGGAATACCAGAACGTCCTTCAGGTCGGTGGTCTCGACGCGCATGACGTCATCCTGCTCCGTCCCGGCACCGGAATCCACCGATTCGATGCCGCGGGGGTCGCGTGATGAAATGCCGGGGTTGCGGCGACACCAGCACCGAGCGGGTCCTCGACCTCGGTCGGGTGCCGGCCGCGGACCACTTCCCTCCCGCGTCGACGCCGGTGTCCGCGGACGAGACCTCCCATCCCCTCGCGATGGAACTGTGCCGCCGCTGCGGGCTGGCGCAGCTCGCCGAGGACGACACCACCGTGCAGGAGCCGCGGGGGGTCGAGCCACAGGTACTCAAAGAACAAGCAGCAGAGGCCGTTCGAATCCTCGACGGCGCCGGGTGGCTGCGCGGCGGAACAGCGATCGAGTTCGGCAGCCCACACGGGGGCAGCTGGCTCCCCCTCCTCGACGACCGTGGCTATCGGGCCCCCCGTACGGGAACACCGGCGTCGCTGGTCCTGGACTGCTTCGGCATCATGCACGAGCCGGACCAACGCCTCGCCTTCCAGGAGCGCGCGAAGGCCACAGCCGACGACGGCGTGCTACTCATCCAGTTCCATTCACTGGCCGCCATTCTCGAGCAGGGTCAGTGGAACGCCCTGCGCCACGGCCACTTCGCCTACTACTCGCTGACCGCACTGACGCGGCTGCTAACGAGCGTCGGGATGGCAATCAGCGACGCGTGGGAGTTCCCTCTGTACGGCGGAACGGTCCTGGTTTCCGCCCGTCACGGACGGGGTGCCTCCCAGTCGGGCACCGCCGAACGGATCCTGCAGAAAGAGCGGACTTTCGGCGCGACCGACCCGTCAGAGGTCCGGCAGTTGCAGCAATGCTGCGACAGGCAGGCCGCATCGCTTCGAGATTGGCTCGAGGCTATGGCCGCCGACGGACGACGTGTCTTCGCGTACAGCGCCGCATCACGTGCCGTGGCCTTGTTCGCCCGCGCCGGGATCGACCGCCACCTCGTCGCCGCCGTCGCCGATGCATCGAAGGCCAAGTGGGGCCGACGCATGCCAGGTACCGATGTCCCCATCGTCTCTCCACGACAACTGCTAGAAGCCGACCCCGATCGAGTGCTGGTCACCGTTCCCGACCTGCTCCCGGAACTATGGCACCGATACCCCGACCTTTCCGACAGGTGGATCGTCGAGATACCGGGTGCGAGCCGAGGGACGAAACACATCGGAACCGCGAGGGTGCCCCGACCACCCTGGCCCCGAATGGTCGTCGATCAGATTCCAGTGGATCTGCTCGATCGCGAGTCGGCCATCGAACTCATCTTCGATGCACTCGAGGCTGCCGGATCGCTGGCCGTGGCTTCCGCGAACTTGGACCACATTCACCACTTCGGTACGGACGCCTCCTGGGCGAATCACCCCCCGGCGATTTCGCAGGACGGTGCGATCGCCGAAGAACAGAGATGGCTCACCCTCCTCGACGGAGTCCCGCTGGTCCGCAAGGCGAAGACCGAGACCGGACGCACCTGGCCGAAGCTGTCCGGAAGCGACCTCCTCGAGCCGATTCTCGCGCGCTCGGCAGCCGACGGCGTCCGTGTCGGGTTCCTCGGCGGGTCCCCTACGACGCATCGCCATTTGCTCACGGCGATGGCGGAGCGGTTTCCGACGCTCGAGACGGTCGGCGCCTGGGCACCTGAGCGGTCCGTGTTGACCAATTCGGCCGCCTCGATGCGGCTCGCGCTCGAGATCCGTGAAGCGCGCGTCGAGATACTCGTGGTTTCGCTGGGAAAACCACTTCAGGAGAACTGGATTTCCGAATTCGGGCCCGTCACCGGAGCGCGGGCGCTTCTTGCATTCGGCGCTGCGGTGGACTTCCTCGCCGGACGGGTTCGCCGAGCACCGCAGTGGGTGGCGGACGCAGGGCTCGAATGGGCGTGGCGCCTGAGCCGAGAACCGCGGCGACTCGCGCACCGCTATCTGGTGGAAGCGCCGCCCTCGCTGTTACGCCTCGAGTGTCGGTCGCGGGCGACAGCGGCCGTCCCACCGAGGTCCGACCGAGTCGACGCGGCACAAGGAAGATTCGTCGCGCCCGGCGATCAGGCCGAGGTGGCTGTGGTAGTGGTGACCTACAACAGCGAGTCCGACCTCCCGGGACTGATCGAAGGCTTGCGCGTGACCGCTGCCGACCGTGCGGTCCGAGTGATCGTCGCTGACAACCAGTCATACGACGGTACGGTCACGTTCATCGAGAATCAGCCGGATATCGAAGTAGTCCGAACCGGCGGGAACCTCGGGTACGCCGGCGGCATCAATGCCGCCCTTCCCTTGACGGAACCGAGCACTGCGGTTCTGATCCTCAACCCGGACATTCTGTTGCACTGCGGCGCGGTGACACATCTTCTTGCAGCACTGGACGATCCGCATGTCGGTGCAGTGGTGCCGCTGATCCTCGACAGCGACGGCGCTGTCTATCATTCCGTGCGGCGCGAGCCCTCCGTCTCCCGAACCGTCGGCGATGCGCTGTTCGGCCGTAGGATGCGCAGACGCCCCGCAGTCCTCTCCGAAATCGACCACTGCTCCACGCACTACTTGCGTTCACACGACATCGATTGGGCCACCGGCGCAGCCGTTCTCGTCCGGTCGTCGCTGATCCGTCACGTGGGTGACTGGAATGAGGAGTTCTTCCTCTATTCGGAGGAGACCGACTACTTCCGCAGGATCAGGGATGCAGGATACCGAGTGAGGTTCGAACCCGCTGCTGTGGTGACACATCGTGGCGGTGGATCTGGAAGCTCGTCCGAGCTCACCACCCTTTTGTCGGTGAATCGAGTCCGCTATTCCGCGCGATTCCACAGCGCCCCGTATTCGGCCCTGTTACGCGGAAGCGTTGCGCTGTCCGAGTTGCTGCGTTCGTACGACGCCGACCATCGCCGGACGCTGGCCGTGCTCTTGAATCGGAAGCGATGGGCGGATCTTCCCGCAGCCTCGAAATCGGTACCTGACGACTACGATTCGGCACAAAGGGGTAGAGGCGCAGTCATCGTACCCGCATATAACGAGGCGGACGTGATCGAACGCACCCTCGCTCCGCTGAGCGGAGCCGCGACACGCGGCGTCCTCGAACTGGTGGTCGTGTGCAACGGTTGCCGCGACAGAACTGCCGAGATCGCCCGTGCCGTCCAGGGAACGACGGTGCTCGAATTGGGCCGCGGGTCGAAGCCTGCCGCGCTGGATGCGGGAGACAAGGCTGCAACGTGGTGGCCGCGGATCTATCTGGATGCCGACATCCAGATCTCGGCCGCAGCGGTACTCCAAGTGCTGGATCGACTGGCAGAAGGGGATGTGCTCGCGGCCCGTCCGGTGTCTCGCTACGACCACCGGTGCGCCAGCACCCTCGTGCGCAGCTACTTCCGCGCACGGGAGCGCATTCCGGAGTTCCGGACTGCGATGTGGGGCGCCGGTGTGTACGGACTCAACGAGTCGGGTCACCAACGCGTGGGCCGCTTCAGCGACCACGTAGCCGATGACCTGTTCGTCGATGCGCAGTTCGCGGCCGACGAGAAGACCGTGGTCCCAACCCCACCGTCGGTGGTCACCACACCCACCGACGCCAAGAACCTGCTCCGGATCCTGCGTCGCTGGCACCGCGGCACCATCCACGAGGATCGGCTGCTGGGCCGAACGAGTGGGGGCACCGTCCGCACATTGCTTCACACGATTCGTGGACCCGGATCCGCCGCGGATGCGGTGGTATACGCAGGAATGGCCCTTGCAGCACGCTGGAATCCCGGCACCTCGGGACCCCCGCCCTGGGAACGGGATGCGAGCAGTCGGTCCGGCCGGATGCGCCCGAGGAGGGATTCGCCGCCATGAGTGCAGATCCGAGAGTAGCCGCGCGACCTCCCACACATCGCCCGCATCCAGCCCGCGGCGCCACCGCCGGAGGATCTCGCTACAGCCACGTCGACGCGATGCGTGCGCTGGCTGTGATGCTCGTCGTGATAGGGCACGCCGGGTTGGGTGGCATCGTTCCCGGCGGCAGCGGCGTCACGATCTTCTTCGGCATATCGGGGTTCCTGATCACATATCTCCTTCTCCGCGAGCGAGACCGGACAGGCGCCTTCGGCATCGGCAGGTTCTACTCCCGTCGGCTGTTGAAGATCGGGCCGCCGTTGTTAGCGATCATCGTCCTCCCCACACTGGTGTTCGCGATCTGGAACAGGGTGGACTGGTCCGCATTCTCGGCCCAGACGTTCTTCTATTACAACTGGTTCAAGGCCGAGGGGCGGATGGCCGGCGTTCTTCCGGGCAGTGGCGTCGTGTGGAGCCTGTCCATCGAGGAACAGTTCTACGTCGTCGTCGCGGTTGTCTGGCTGTTGGTCGCGAGGATGAGATCGGCCCTGAAATGGCTGACGGCGCTGGCCGTCACGATGGTCGCGGTCAGCACGGCGGCTCGTGTCGTGATCGCGACGTCCGCCTCCGTCTCTGAGGCGGATCGCATCTACTACGGGTCCGACACCAGATTCGACGCCATCGGATGGGGAGTCCTCACCGCGGTCGTCTACTTCTCGTGGGGTCACCAACGACTGTCGTACCTGCAACGTCTGTTCGGTCGGACCTGGATTCCTCTGACAGCACTCGCGGCCTATCTCACATCACTGGTCATCCGAGATCCGTGGTTCCGAGACACCTTCCGGTTCAGCATTCAGAGCATCGCTACGTGCGCGATCATTCTCTACGGGTTCGCCGCCACCCAAACCACTTTCAAACACGTTTTCGACTCCGTGGTGGGCGTTCGCCTTGTTCAGGTTATCGGACTCGCGAGCTACAGCATCTACCTCGTGCACTACGGAATGGACGAGCTGGTCGACATGGGCGTCGGGGGTTGGACCAGCGCGGGGGTGGTTGGCGCAGCAGTGATTCTGGTCAAGGTACTGGTGTCAGTCCTGGCCGGAGTCGTCCTGTACTACCTGATCGAGAAGCCCTTCGAGAAGGTACGGGCCAGGCTTCGGTAGCCGTCCTCGCCCACTACTTCGTGTCCGGACCGGACTCGCCTACCGCAAACCGCAGGTGTCGCCGCCGTGGACCCGATATATGTGGACCGCGTTGCCGTCGGCGAAGTCGTCGCGAAAGACCCCGTCCGAGACCGGGATCGACCTGTTCTCGTCGACCACCTCGACACTCGTGGCTCCGCCGCACGAGAGAGTGACAACGGCGTCCGTGTCCTCTGCCCGTTTCGATCCGGCCATCAGATAGAAGCTGCCGTCGAACATTTTGGCGGACAGGTCGATCGGCGCATCGGTACGCGCAAACCCATCGACAAACGGTGCATTGAGCACCGGTGCAAGTCGCCGGATCTGGGCGTTCACCGAGATGACATCTCCGCGCACCGCGTCCCCGCACGTATCCCGCAGCACATTGTACGAGAGGCACGGTCCACCGAAATTGTGGTTGAAGTAGACGATTCCCCGTGCACCGTTGATGATGCTGCTCCACACGGCGGCGCGAATCTCGGGTCCCGTCACGGCGCGATCGGCGCCCTCGGCGAACGGGTGCCCAACTTCGACGAAGTTCCACACCGGGACCGCGGCCTTCGGTTGAACGAGGGAACGGATGTACTTCGTGGTGACGCCGTAGTTCGAAGCGAGGCGGCATTCCGAGTTCGACAGCGACCGTGCCCCGTTCGTCAGCAATGCCCCGCCCTCGTCGGCGCGGCAGATACTCGGGTCGGTGAACCAATAGTTGTCGGCCGAGACAACGTTCTGGAAGTCGTTCACGAACTGTGCGGCAGCGTCCCTGGGCTCCCAGAAGGTGACGCCTTTGCCGTAGTTCGCGTAGACCATCACGCCAGGCGGTACCGTTCGACGCATTGTCGACATCACTGTGTACCCGCACCCCGCCTCGGCCGGGGCACAAATGGGACTGTCGGGCGGACTGCGCCCGGTCCACGCAGCATCTCCCGCCCCGGCCCACATATCGGCTTCGTCGGCTGTCAGCCGGCCGGCCGCGCGCGGATCGCCGTGACTCGGAATCGCGAACATCCCACTGTCGGCGATGAGACCGATGTTGCTCTGCTCGGTGAGCTCGACATAAGTGTTGAGACCCATCGCGCGATCGGCCGCCACATCCGGAGCGGACTCAGTGTTGGTGAACCAGACCCCGATCGGAAAGAAGTCCTCCGCTACGGGGAGCGAGCTGGTGAACGCGTCGTAATACCCTGTGCCGCCATCGATTGGGCGCAGCGTAGGGCCGGTCGGTGTGAACAACACGTCGACGTAGTAGTTCACTCCGGCGCTCCGATTGTTCGGAAACCCGCTGCCGCGGGCGTAGACGCCCCCTCGAGCCGTCAACCAGCCGCTGGTCACGGTATGCCCCAGAACGAACGTATGACTATCGGTTGGATAGCCGCCTCGCGGGGCGTTGTACGAAACCACATAGTCCTCATTGGCCTTCACCGGCACAGGCTTCTCGAAGGGGATCTCACGCCATCCGGCCGGGCCCTCGGGAACCGGCACGGTCGCCAACGCGGTACCCTCCGACGTCCATAGGGTCGCACTGTCTACTTTCATGTCCTCGCTTCCCTGATAGAAGCGCACCGCGGAGATTTCGCCCTCACTCACCGGAGAAAACTCGGTTCCGACCGCGGCCGGACCGGTGTCCGGTTCGACCGGAACCGGCGGAACGACCGCGTCCGACCAGATCGTGCCGTTGGTAGAGACGGCCGTGTCAGGGAAAGGACTCGTCGACACGCATGACCCGCAGACGATCGCCATCGCCGCGAGTACCGCCATTGCGGGGCTGCGAATCTGTCGGCGCTGGCAGCCTCTATGGACCGTGAACATCGCGACGCCAGGCGGACCACAAGAGACTGAATAGCAGAAAGTACACGAATGTCGCCTGCTGATAGGTGAACAGATCGAATGTGAAGGTCGATGCAATGATCCCGATCAGCGCGGACCCGATTGCGTATGTCTGATCACGCTCCCGC
Source organism: Rhodococcus sp. NPDC003348 (assembly GCF_053589375.1). NCBI lineage: Bacteria > Bacillati > Actinomycetota > Actinomycetes > Mycobacteriales > Nocardiaceae > Rhodococcus > Rhodococcus sp. NPDC003348. The sequence goes on along the minus strand of NZ_JBSFRT010000014.1, from coordinate 80,441 downwards.
GGTGACCTCGCCGCCCGCAGCGACGTGACCATTCCGGCCACAGCGCCCGTCATCACAAGCAACATCGCCACCAATCCAACAGCGCCTCCCTGCACTATCGCCTGCAGCCACTCGTTGTCCAGGAATCCGTACACGGTCGGCGGATTTCCGCCGAGGCCGAGCCCGAACCACGGATGCTCATGAAATGTGCGCGATACGGTGCTGTAGTCGGCCAGGCGGCTGAGCACGCTTCCGTCCTCCTTTGCCATGACCACTGTGAGCCAGAGGGCATAGGCGGAATCGGGAGCAGCTGCCACATAAGCCAAGCCAACTCCGATTCCGATCAGAATCCCATTGGCGAGCTGACGAACGGTGAACGCGAACATGTACGTGAGGAGGGCAGCCACGAGCGCAACCACTCCGGCCCGTGAGCCCGCCGCAGGCATGGCGAATCCGGCGACCAGACAGCCTCCGGCCGCGCACCGCCGGTAGAGCGGCCTATTGGCAAACCGCGCGAGGTGAAGCGTCAATGGAACCGCCACCGCGGCCAGAACCGCGAACTCGATGGGGTGCTGTGAGGTACCGACGACACGAAAGGCTCCATTCCGCTCGGCAATGCCGGCGACCTCCAGATTCAGCACGAATCCCGGCGGTTGGAACAGAAGTCGCAGATCGATTCCCGTGAAATTCTGCAGCAATGCAACCAAACACGCGAAGGTGATTCCGGTGGCTAGCAGACCCATGACGATCGATCTCTGTCGAACTGTCCTGACCGTGTGGAGTACGTACAGCGCCACACCCGCATTCGCAATGAGCCCGATGGCCATCCGCGTCTTCGTCGCCTCTACGACGGAACCGTCCAGATGCAGGATCCCGACCCCGTAGATCAGAAGCTGGAGAAGGAAGTAGACGACAATGAGGATGACACCCGGGTTCACCACCTGACGACCGCCTCGGCGCCTCGCCAGGACGAAGCCCGTCACGGCAAGTGCGAAGAACGCGACAGCCATCATTCGTGCGGGTGATCCGTTGCTTTTGAGCGGGCCGGGGAAAACGGAGATCGTCGGTAACGCGGGAACGAGTAGACAGAAGAACCCGACCACCCATGGTGTCGGCTCGCCGACCGGTCGACTCGGCGCCGACACATCGGTCCTGACCGGCGCGGTCACCGGGGCGGGAGCAGACATCAGTCGACCGAATCCGCGCTACGACCCGTCTTTCCCACCACACCGTCCATCACTGGCGCCCGCGGATCGGCGCCGTTGGATTCACTCGCACGCTCCGAACCAGGCGGCGTCTTCTCCCGACGCCGCAGCATCACAAGGTCGACTAGGACTGCGGCAAGCACGGCAAGTCCCATACCTGCGAGAAGTATTGCTACCGTCGATCGTATCCTGCTGGGCATTGCCGGCACCGGATCGCTCGGTGCCTGCACCGGATACACCGCAACCATCCGGTCCTCGGGCACTCCGGCATTTCGCTGCAGAGTTCGCAGCGTCACGTCAGCCTGTGCCGCAACCAACTCGAGTGTCTTCGTGACAGCGGCTGGGTCGGGGTTCGTGACCTCAACCATGACCAGGGGCAACTGACCGACTGGGGGCGGAAGTTCCATCACCTTGGAGAAGTACCCGGGCTGCCCGCCCGCGGCGACGACCTGCTGAACCACAGCGGGACTCCGCAACCCGATCGCCAGCAGGTTGGCGATGAGTGGTGCCCCTCCGGCGTCCACCAGACCGTTGCTCCGCACCTCACCGACATCGGGCGGCACCACACTGGGGGGAGCGAAACCGATTGCGACATTCGCATAGTAGGTGGGCTTCACACCCGAGTACAAGGAATAACCGAACCACCCGACAATCAGCATCAGCGGGACGAAGACGTACCAGCGTCGGGCACAGGATCGTCCGACGTCGAAGAGGTCCACGCCAACTCCCACTCGCCGTCGAATCGGCGGAGGCCATCCGCTTCTTCGAATTGAATCCGTCTCTAAGTCTTGTTGACCGGCGCGCGAATCGAATGGGTTCCATGGTACCAACTTCACCCTTCCTTGCACCCACACAAACCGCTTCCGTTCAGACGGCTCACACCGCTACAACCCCGGTGACGGGTGTGCACCACTGCCTCGCCGCACCTCGACTGGTTCACCACCCAGCAGCAAGCCATCCACCCATGATGAAGCTCGAGACTGGCGGGTCGGCGGCAAAGCAGGGCTCCGATAGGGCTCCCAGACCTCGCCGACTCGCAAATACGGCACCGCCCAGCAGGTCACCGTTTGTCGTTTGACCACTCCGATGAGCAACTTCAGCAGCGGTGAAGGGAGCGGTAGCCTGGAGGCACCGAGGGGCCAAGGAGCTCAGACAGCACTCTCAATTCCATTCCCTGCACGGCATTGGCAAGAACGCTTGACGATGGCCGGGCGTGCTGGGACGACGTCAGCGAAGCCGGAGGCACCGTGGGCGAAGCCGGAGGCACCGTGGGCGAAGCCGGAGGCACCGTGGGCGAAGCCGGATACACCGCGACAGTGGCGGGCAAAAGTCGTGTCGGCGCCCGCCGATGGGTGGTTGTCATCAGCCTGCTGATTGCAGCAATGACGGCTGGTGGGGTGCCCGTATATGTACACCCACAGATCGATCCCCTTCGACCGGCCGACGCTGTGATCGTTCTGGGTGGCGCTGACTGGAGCCGATACCCGTACGGAATCGAGCTCGCACAGAACGGGTGGGCGCCGCAGGTCATCTTCTCGAATCCTGCTGGGGTAAGTGATAACTGGATGGCAAAGGCGTGCGCGGAGCCCCACCCCGATTTCGAGCTGCTCTGCTTTGTTCCTGATCCGCCGACGACTCGAGGGGAAGCGAAGGAACTGAACCGCTTGGCCGAGCAGTACCACTGGAATCACGTCATCGTCGTGACATTTACGCCGCACATTTCGCGCGCCCGGTTCATCCTGGAGCGCTGCTTCGACGGGGAACTGACGATGGTGGCAAGCCCAGGCGAAATATCATCTCCCCGATGGTTTTACGAGTACGCCTACCAATCGGTGGGCTATCTGAAGGCGGTCCTGCAGCCGGGATGCTGACAATCGGTCTCAACGTGCGATGGTGCTAGTATCTGGCTCGACACGGTGCGAGCGCGGGCGCTGCCTGTTCTTGCGAATGCGGAATGCCGTTCGCCGCGGTCACCTCGATGGGCTGACCGGGCCTGGCCTAGGAGTGCATCGACAATGTCGCGGCCCATGCTCCCACCAACTACCCTCGGCCTGCGTGCGGGCGACCTGGTGGAGGTCCGCAGTGCCGACGAGATCCTCTCCAGCCTCGACGAACGGGGCGAATTCGAAAATCTCCCGTTCATGCCCGAGATGCTTGCATTCTGCGGAAAACAGCTGACGGTTCGCAAGGTGGCTCACAAACTCTGCGACACGATTGGTGGCAGCGGGATGCACCGAATGGAGAACACCGTGCACCTCACCGGGTCCAGATGTGACGGTGCCTCACACGGAGGCTGCCAGACCGCTTGCTCACTGTATTGGAAAGAAGTCTGGCTCAAGCGGATCGAGCCCGGGACGCGATCGACGTCGAGCAACCGAAGGGTCGAACTGCCGCTCTTGGAGGCCAACGCGCACAAGGAGCCTGGCCCGGACGGCGAGGACCGATACTCCTGCCAGGCAACAGAGTTGCTGCGGGCCGCACCCACCTGCCTGCCATTTCGCGACCTCCGCCAATTCAGAACGGATGTCACGAGCGGCAACGTGACGCCGACCCAGTCGCTAAGGGCGTTCGGCGTCGCACTCTTCAACCGTCTGCAAGACGTCAGTACTCGGACACTGCCTCGCAGGCTGCGGTTTCGAGACGGCCAGCGCTGGGGATTCGTTGTCGGAAGGCTGATGGGCAGAACTCCAACGGAGCATCTCGACTTGCGGCCAGGCGAGATGGTCCGAATCAAGACCAAGGAGCAGATAATGGCCACCCTCAACGAAGGCCGACTCAACCGCGGCATGGGCTTCGACGAGGAGATGTCCCGCTACTGCGGCCGGACCGCGCGAGTGCACTCGCGCGTGACCAGATGCCTGGACGAGAAGACCGGCAGGCTCCTTGTCATGAAGAACCCTTGTATCGTCCTGGAAGGCATCGTCTGCGCCGGCGTGTACAACGCCAACTGTCCGCGCGAGTTCGTATCGTTCTGGCGCGAGATCTGGCTCGAACGCGTCTGACCAACCCTGATGCGTGGGGACAACGCATCCGACCTCACTCGAGATCTTGCGGCGAACACACCTGACAGCGAGCCGTGCACGATTGCGCTGCGTAGAATTCGAGTCGTGCAGCGAGGATCGTCGGCCACAACGGAAACGGACGTCGTCTTCACATTCGGAATGGAGATGTTCGACGACGCGGTAGGTCGGGAGTTCTGCCGACCTACCGACCAGACTCTGCTTGCGCTGGCCGGTAGCGACCGCGTGGGGCTCCTGCTGGTCGCCGACGCATGGCGCTCCTACATCGCGTCTGCCGTGCGCCGCCGGCCCGTCCGGCTGGACGATCCGGTGACGATCGCCGATCGGACCGCCACCCGGGTTCGGCCACACCGGCTCAGGACTGTGGAATCGACCGGCCTCAACGCGGTCGAACGCTCCTACCGTCGGTACGGCGCTCTGCTCGGTCGCGCGCTGGCGCGTGCCCGCGGCGAACAGGCGGCCCAACCGGCATCCGCCGCGCTGGTCACGTACCACCCGTTCGTCGCTGCGTTCTGCGATGCGTCCTGGATCAGCAACATCGTGTATGTCGGCCAGGATGATTGGGCGAGCGGCGACGCGCTGGCTCAGTGGTGGGACTTGTTCCGGGTGGCCTATCAACGCATCGACGAGCGCGCGGGGGCAATCTTCGCAGTATCCGAAGAGCTTGCCCGGCGGTTGTCTCCGCGCACCAGCGTCGTTCCGAACGGCGTAATCGGCGAAGTCTGGCGCCGGCGCTTCCCGGAGCCGGATCGTATTGCCGCCCTGCCCAGACCGCGCGCCGTGTACACGGGCACCATTGACGACCGCCTCGAGCCAGCTCTGGTGAAGGTGACCGCGGACCGGGTCGGGTCTTTGGTGATGGTCGGTTACCCGGGCGACCCCAGCACGATCGAGTACCTGCGCTCGCTGGACAACGTTCATCTCTTCGGCCCCGTCAGCCAGCGTGAACTAGCCGCAACGGTGCAGGCGTGCGACATCGGAATAATCCCGCACCGTGACCACGCCTGTATCCGCGCGATGTCTCCGCTGAAGTTGTACGAGTACCTCGCGGCCGGGCTCCCCGTACTGTCGGTCGACCTGCCGCCGATCCACGGAGTTGACGACGAACGCGTGCACATCAGCAAACGAGCGGATTGGGCCGACGGACTCGCGCGAGCACTCGCCATGGGGCACACCTCCGAAGCTCGGAGGCTGAGTTTCGTCGCCGAGGTCTCGTGGGAGCGACGCATGCATCCGGTGGTGCTGGCAGCGACCCGTCAACCCTAGACATGTCAGGCGCGAGTGGTGGGGGCCTCCGCGCGGTACTCGTCTCGCTCACCCGTCCCCAAGATCCGCTTGACCATGTACACCAGTTCACCGAGCAGGGCCCTGTGGACCAGCCGCATCACTCCGATGCCGGCCGCTGCCCCCGCCAGTCCGCCGAGCAGTAGGACCACCAGCTCGCGTCCAGGGATGGCGACCGAGACTGCAAGGTAGGCCGCAGCGACCCAGGCCGCCACGTGAGCGCCGGGGACCAGTGACGCGACCTGGCTGCGCAGCGTCATGTGGAGCAGGCTGCCGCGGATGAACCACTCGACGGGGAGCAACATGCCGGTGGCCGCGCTGTAGCCTATAGCGACTTCCAGGGGACCGAAGGGCAGGCCGGACACGATGCCCACTGTGGTGACGATCGTGGTGAGCCAGGCAAACCGAAGATTGAGCCTCGCATGCCCCAGTCCCAGCACCAGGGGCATCGTCGACGGTTGATAGATCGCCTGCACGGCACCCGCCATTGCGAGGACTTGAACGATCGGGATGGCCGGCGCCCACTGTTTTCCGAACAGCAGTAGCACCAACTGCGGCGCAGCCGCAGCGACAAGCGCCATGACCGGCAGGGCCAGGGCCGCGAGGGCCCGCGTCGCCCGGGTCATGTCGATACGTAGTGACTCGAGATTGTCCGCAAGACGCGAGAACGCCGGAAACAACACTGTTCCCACCGTCGTGGTAGCCAACTGGACCGGAAGTAGCAGCAGGCGATAAGCCAGGCCGTAGTACGCCAACGCCTGAGGCCCCTGGAACCGGCCGACCAGCAGGTTGTCGATGTTCCGAGACACCGAGTTGATCAGGAGTCCGGCAGCGAAGGCCCGCCACGAGAACGATGCGATCTCTCGCAGCCGCTGCCACCGCAGGTTCGGCCTCCTTCCGGCCCCGACCGCCAGCAATAGCAGCAACAGAACCACATCGGTGCAGACAACTTGGACGACCAGCGCCCAATAGCTCGCACCCGCAAGCGCCACCGCCACCCCGAGCGCACCTCCGGTCATCGCCGCCACGACGTCCGCGATTCCGATCGTGCGAAACTCCATGCGGCGCTGCAGCAACGCGCGGGGGGTGATCGACGCAGCCCGCACGAGCAGGCTCGGCGAGAGTGCGACAAGAACCAGCGCTAGTTCCGGTGTCGACATGAAGGCGGCCCAGGCCGGGGCGATCACGATGGTCACGACCATCAAAGACGCCCCGACGGCGAGATTCACCGTGACCACGACGCCTGGCATGTCGGCCTCGACTGTGGGTCGTTGGATCAACGCGCTCGAAAATCCCTGGTCGAGCAGAAGGGCAACGATCCCGATGTAGACGGCGCCCAAGGCGACGATGCCGAAAGCCTCGGGCCCGACGAGTCTGGCCAGAATGATCGTGAACACCGTTCGGGAGACTTCCCGACCGATCACGGAAAGACCGCTCCATCGCATTCCCGACGACAAACTGCCGTCAGCCATGATGACCCCACATGGTCGTTCTCATCAGGCCTACCGCCTGTGCACTACCCGGATCAACCCACCAGCTCTGTCCGTTGCCCGAGACCGGAGCCAGTCGCTTCGACCGCCCGAGGTGAACGACCGGACACTCGTCCCCGCCACCAACAGCATCGGTGCGATCCTTCCGTCGCAGCCAACGGCCATTCGATGTTATCAGCGGCATCAGCGAACACGGAGATCCTCCTTGTTCGATTCGGACCCGTGGTGTGTCGACTCGATGGAGTTCGAGGTCAATGTGGACCATGGATCGCTGTTCGGAATCTACCTCTCCCGCATTGGATCTCGAGTGATTGCATGTCGCCGAAGTTGCGAGTGGCCCGGCGAGTGAAGTGTCAACTGACCGGACGGGGGCGGTGATAACATCAATGGTCGTTGTCCCGATCTCGGGTCACAGTCGAGTGGATGTCGGGCACATCCTGGCGGGTGCGCCTCGGTCTCGCTTGCCGCCCGCTCGGTTTCGACGCGAAGTGTGCGCATCGAACCTGTCCCGATCGGCCCTTTCTGATGGATCGCGATGGGCGACCCGCGTCCGACGACTACGAGGAGCGCTGATGGTGCGCAAGGGCGACATCCTCGTCTCGGTCGGGCTACCGGTACGAGACGGTGCCGGGCGGATGAGCGACGTGGTCGAATCGGTACTTGCTCAGGACCACGCGAACCTCGAGCTGGTGATCTCTGACAACGCATCGTCCGACGGCACCGAGGACCTGTGCCGGAGTCTGGCCGCACACGACAGCCGCGTCGTCTATCGTCGCAACCCGGTCAATGTGGGAATCCTCAACAACTTCACCAACACCCTCAGGCTGGCCACAGGCACCTATTTCCGCTGGGTGAGCGACGACGATTGGCTACATCCGCACTGCATATCGCGAGCTCTCGACATCTTTACGGCCGACGACCGACTGGTCCTGGTGACCAACGAGATCGAGTACCGCGGTGAGGACGGCGTCCCGAGGATTGCCGCTTACAACGGGGCGGCCCTCGGTTCCAGCGATCCGGTCGCACGGTTCGCCGAGTATCTTCGTCTCCTCACCGACGAAAACCTACAGATCGACCCCCTCTACGGCACGCTCCGGCGCGAGTCCGTCCTGCACATCGGACGTCGCAACATGCTGCGAGAGGACGAGGTGTACGCCACCAAACTCGCGCTCGCTGGACCCTGGGGTCACGTGCCCGAGGTGCTCACGAGGCGAATCTGGAAGTACGAGAACATGTCAGTGCTGGCCCGCAGACTGGACGTGCCACCGTGGCAGGCGCATTTCGCAACACTGTTGCAGTGCAGGGAGATGCTGCAATGGCTGACGCAGTGCGACCTCACCGAACAACAGCGCCGCACAGCCAGGCTTGCGGTGGCGCAAATGTACACACGCCGTCAGCGGATCTCGGCGGCTCGCCGCGGCCGCAAAGTCGTTCGCGTGGCGCGGGACCTGGTGCCACCCCTGTTGACAGCTCGGGGGACGCACCAAAGCCCACACGGGTGATCAGTTGAGCTCAGTCGGCTCGATGGACATTCGGCCCGTGGAGAAGTTTCTTCACCGTCTGCTTTGCCATACCCGACGCGCTCTTCAGCGCCATCAACCTCTGTTTGACATTCTCTTCGGGCCGAGGCTTGAACACGGTGGAATGCGATTCGCCGTCCCAATTGGCCGGTGGTTCCAGGGTGTAGTAGTAGCCCGCGAAGGAGCGACGAACGGCATCGGTGGGGCACGTCACCGCAGCGACCCCGTGAAAGCTGATCTCGCTGGTCTCGAAAACCACGCAGCGATTGAATATCGGATCGAACGAATGGATCCGTTCAGATACGTCGCGGTTCCACAGTTCGAGTTGACCTCCCCACTTCGACGACCAACCCTCGTTGAAGTAGACGAGAATGTTCAATCTACGGTGTAGTTTTCGGGCCTCGATGTAGTTGAAGTCGATGTGAACGTCGAGACGGCCCCGCCGTCCGGTTTGATGCAGGCCGCCCCCCACCAACTCGCTGTCCGCGAGCAGATGCGGAATGGTGAAGATCGACGATACCGCCGACAGGAACTCGGGCGTGGCGAGTGCATCGTTCAGCACCTTCAAGGCCGGCGGAAACTTCTCACTGTCCGTCACCTGGACCTTGTTCTTCTCGTTGATCGAACGGAACCGCTTCCCAGCCTTCTCGGCCTCTGCGTAACTCGGCCATGAGCGCAAGACCTCGTAAGCAAAGTCGGTGGTGAGAAAATCATCGATCACGACGTGCGGAAACGGAGTCGCAGCGAGCGCCTGCTGATGCAGGAGGTCACGATCGATCGCGCGGATCACTCCACTCGATGAACCCATGTCTCGTCCTCAGTTCGATGAAACTGCCTGAAGAATCGTCTGTCGTAGCCCCTAACCGTCGCGCCAGAGAACCGGCACCTCGACGAGGGACCAATCTCGAAGGGCCGCTTCATGAAATCCTCGAGGATCGAAATGTGATCATCGGTCCGGGACACTAACCGACGGCGATCGCGGGCGGGCAGGTTTCACAGTGGTCTTTCCGCTCCACGGCCGGAACAGGATCCAGGGCCGGAACAGGATCCAGGCTCCGACAGCCAGGAGGAACAAGCCGACCGAAACGTACGCGGTACCGGCGAGCGCCACAAGCGGATTGCGACTGCCGTCATCCCACAAGGAGCCGGCGGGCCCCAGTATGGACGTCGGACGAATTGCTCCCGGCGCAGATTCCTGCGGCCATGTCAGAAATACGACCAGCGGTGCCAGCAGAGCCCCTGCAAGTACCGGTCTCGTGGGGCTGAGCCGTATGGCAGTGGCGCCGAGCCAGACTCCCACCGGAACCATCCAGATCCAATGCTCGTGCCAACTGACGGGCGAGATCAGTAGACCGGTGATCGCGCATGCGAGCATTCCCGCCACGGGATCACCGCACCGATCCGCTCGAACCGCGACAGCGAGGCCACCGATGCCGATCGCCAGAGCAAGAACGAGCCAGACCGCCCCTCCGCTGTCGTCGAAGAATCTGATCACGGTCCCGTTGATCGACTGATTGGAGACGTCACCGACCGGAACGGGACCCAATAAATGAGCGGTATCTGCGAGCATTCCATCGAACCAGTACTTCACTGATTCCGCCGGAGCAACGAGGAAGCCGAGCCCCATCAGAATCAAAAACGTAACAACCGCATTGAGCGCAGCGCGAAATCGTCGCGTCAGCAGAAGATACAGAATGAATATCGCGGGTGTGATCTTTATCGCCGCGGCAACGCCAATGAGAATCCCAGCGAACCGCGGAAACCGCCCTCCGATCGCAAAGTCGGCCACCACCAGGAACATCAGCAGAATGTTGATGTTCCCCACATCGAGGGTGCCGTTCACGGGTTGGAGCCACAAGGCGCAACCAGTGACCCCGAGCGACGCCCCGGCAAGTCCTGCGTTCGGCCGGAAATCGAGCATTCGAAACGTCATCCAGACTACGGCCCACAAGGCGGCAATACCCAGCGCGAAGAGAAGTACCTCGACCGCGCCGAACGGGAGGGCAGACAGGGGACCGAACACCACCAGCGTGACTGGCGGGTAAATGAAGTAGGCCCCCGTGCCATGTAGTTGAACGTCGTAGACAGGAAGTCCGTGCTCGAAATTCCCTCCCCCCATCAGATACACAGCGAGGTCGTAAGAATCGAATCCGACAGCCCGTTTGAGAAACAAGAACGCTGCCAGTGCTACCACGAAGAGAATTGCGCCAGGAACAATCACCGCCGATGGCAGGACCCTCGCCGGCAAGGTTGGATGTGACATTTCAACCTCCGCGTGACCGTCCACGGGGCCGGGCGCCATCCGATCGCCATGCCGTTGCGGACGCAACAGGTTTCGTTGCCCCGCCCCAGGCAGTCAACTGCAGGCTCGGGCCGGGCGCACACTCGTCAACGTTGGGAATCGACAAGTTGCCTTCCAGCGTTCCAAGGATACAGCTGCTTGCCCAGTCCGTCACAGGCACAGATCCGCCCGGAATCGGGAAGCTTGCCCCCGGGGGCCCTGATGACCTGCCATCGGAATGGATCTCGGGCACCGTCAGCGAGTATCGGCTGATGCTCGTGAGGGTGATAGCATCTGTGGTCAGCGCCATACTGGGCGGCCGCGGCTGCTTCGATGCACCTATTCGAGCGCAACCGAGGGACGCCGACTCGCGTGTTCGACATGCGCACGGCCGGAGGGGTTATGCCCCACACAGTCCCACCTCATACAGATTTCACCTCATCGCTGGCGCGCCGACGAGAACCGGCGATCCAAGCGCTGCGGGGCGTCGCGGTGCTCCTCGTCGTGGCGGGGCATGTGATCGGTGCGACGGCCAGCCAAGGACTTCTCGCAGCGGACGATACGCCATGGCGGTACGCCTATCTCGCTCTCGCCGACATCCGCTTGCCACTGTTCACCGTGATCTCCGGGTACGTGTACGCCATGCGCCCGGTCGAGCATTGGCGAAATTTGCCGGGACTCGTCGCGGGAAAGTCGCGGCGCCTGTTGATCCCGCTGATCACTGTCGGCACGTTGCTCTACGTCGCGCTGGAGACGGTGCCGGACACAAATTCGAAGCCGAGTGGTGTTGCACTATGGCACACATACGTTTTCGGATTCGAGCACCTGTGGTTCCTCCAGTCGATCTTTCTCATCTTCCTGATCGTCGGACTTCTCGACAGCTGTGGCGCACTCGCCTCGCGACCATCGTGGGCCGTCATGACAATCGCCGCGTCTGTCGCCTTCGTAGTCGTTCACATCCCTCCGACTGCCGATGTCTTCACCATCAGCGGAGCTGTGCGACTGCTTCCATTCTTCCTGCTCGGTTACGGGTTGCGTCGGCACGCATTGTTCGATCTACGTGGCAACCAAGCCCTGCTCGCGGTCGCAGCGTTCGCCGCCGTGTATTCCGTGCGCCTGCTCGTTGTCTTCAGGGTGTACCGCATCGACGCGCACTCCGACCGGGCGCTCACGATCGCCGTCGGGGCAATCGCAGTCGTCTTGATCTACTCAGCCCGCCACCTGGCGAATGCCCGGGTGCTGGTGTGGATCGGTGGATTCTCGTTCGGCATCTACCTTTTCCACGTCTTCGCGACGGCGGCCTCACGCATTGCCCTCGAGCATCTCGGTCTGCACGCACGGCCTGAGCTGTTCGTCGTGGGACTGGTGGCCGGTATCGCCGCACCTATCGCATTGCAACTAGCCGTGCGGAGGACGCGCGTTCTTCACACGCTGCTGTTCGGGGAAAAGACGCGGACCCGGGGCAACCCCCAGCCTGCTCCTGTGACGATGCCGCGCATTCGAAGACCCTGGACGTGGACCATCGGCCAAACGTGAGGGTATCCGCAACGGGTCGAGCTCGGCAAGCAGCCTCGCCCTGGTGGCCTGCTCGATCACCTTCTCCGCCAACGCAAGAGCCGGCTGCGCCATCGCGATCCAGTCCCGACAGCTGGGCGCCTTCTCCGCCGCCTTCACGACCTCCCAAACCCGCTCCTGCTCGGCAACATCGATCGGCCGATGTGACCGTTGGCCAGATGGGACTGGGCCGTGACAGTGTGGTCACCACAGTGCGTGCGACGCCCTCGACTGCGAAAAGGTCAGTGGCCGACGCCTGCGCAATCCGCGAATGGAACAGCACCTGCAGCACCAGATCATCCAGCTCCTCACGGAGTCGACCGGATCGCCCTCCTCAATCGCGTCGAGCAGCTCGTAGGTCTCCTCGAGCAGGTACCGGCGCAGCGAGTCGTGGGTCTGGGTGACCTCCCAGCCGCTGTACGACCACAGCCGGTCCATTACCTCGGCGGCCTCGACGAGACCGTCCCCGAGCCGACCTCGGCGCTACCCGGGTGTCCCCACCACGTCCCCGCTCCATCGTCTGGGAGTAACGCTTCAGCTACCACCTCGGATACTTACTGGAAAGTAGGAACAATGTCCGGGGGGACCAATGAAGCTCGTCATTCGCGCCGGCCGCTCCATCACGGCCACCGCGCTCGCCGCCGCGGTCACCACGACCGTCGCGCTGGTCGCACCCGCGGCGCAGGCCGACAACCCCGACAACTACCTCGACCTGCCGCTGGTCAACCGAGACGCCTCGGTCTCACCGGGCGGCGCAAATCCCGCTCTGCCCAATGACCCCGATGTGCTGCGCGGGTTCCTCGACCAGGCCCGCGCCGCGGGGGTCGCGCCAACCAGCTATGCGGCCCTGCTGCACCAGTACTGGCTCACCGACGTCACCCGCACTGCCGGTATCGACCTCGCGTCGTGGGATCCGCGGGCCGGAGTGAAGGCCAACCGGGACAACCTGATCCGCTCGTACCGCTACTACGAGGACCTGCAACTCGACCACCGCGAGCTGCAGTGGGCCGGGATGGGCGGCCAGGTCGGTGCCGACTTCGGTGGCGGTCTCGCCGACTTCGACCTCCTCACCGACGCCTACGACCTGCCCGGGCTGAGCCGGCTGTCGCGGGCCGTCGTCACCACCGTCGCCGACGCCGCGGGCCCGCAGGCCGTGGCCCAGCTCCCAGAGGGGCTGCGTGCCCTCGCCTCGGCGGGCGAGACGATCACTGCCGAGGACCTGCGCTACATCCTGGGCATGATCCTGGTGATGCAGAAGAACATCTTCTCCGACCTGATGCCGATGCACCGCGCATACGTGACCGGCGGCCTGCCGGCGCTCGAGGAGATGCACCGCGCCGGCCTGTTCGGCGACGACATCCTCGACGCCTGGTACGACATCGCGTCGAACGATGCCGAGCGTGTCGCCCGGGGCAACGGGACGCTGCTGCGCCGCGAACAGGGCGTCATCATCAAGGATCAGTGGGACGCTGTGCGCAGCTACAAGGGCGATGTCGGCGAGGCGATCACCTACCTGTCGACCGTTGCCGCCTCGCCGTCGGTCGCGGGAGTGACGCCGCCGCGGTCCGTCCGCCCGATCCAGGTGAGCGTCACGCTGCCCGACGGTCGTGCCACTACGGTGACGACACCGCTGCCCTCGTGGAACTGGTCGGTCTTCGAGGATCGTTGGGACTACATCAACGCGGAGCTGTTGCCGCGCTACAAGTTCCAGGTCGAAAACAACTGGCCGGTGCTCGAGGCGCAACTGCAGGTACCCTACGAGACCCAGTTCGAGTCGAAGCGTCCCCTGCTGACGTTGCCGCAGTTCTTCGACTCCGCCCTGCGCAACACGAAGGTCGAGGTGTCCTGATGCGGATCGCTCCCCTGGTCCCCACCGCTGCGCTGGCGGCGGTGGCCGCACTCGCCTTCGCCGGACCGGCGTCCGCGGACCCGGCCGCGCCGCCGGTGTCCACGCCCGCCATCGGCGAGGTCGTCACCGGCTTCTCGCTGGAGGCGCTCGAACAGGGACGATTCGCAACCCGCGCCGAGTTCGACGCGGGTCTGGCCGCCGACGACCCGTTCTACGCCGAGCCGGCGCTGACGGGCTCCGAACGTCCCGGCACCCTGCTCAAGGAGAAGAAGGTCGACGTCCAGTTCGCCGCCTATCGACCGGCGAACCTCGATGCATGGAAGATCATGTACGTCACGTCGGATCTCGATGGCAGCCCCACCATCAGCACCGGCATCGTGATGATTCCGGTGGACGGCACCCCGAACTCCGAACGTCAGGTGATCTCCTACCAGCAGGCCAACGACAGCATCGGCGCGAAGTGCCATCCGAGCTCGCAGTGGACGGGCGCCAACCCGCTCGACGGATCGTCGTGGTCCGCGCTCGGCCCGCTGGCACAGATGTTCAACCGGGGCCAGGCCGTGGTGATCAGTGACGTCGGCAACGACGCGGATCCGAACCCGCACGGCGTGTTCGCGGGCCGCTTCGGAGGCAAGGCACAACTGGACGCGATCCGCGCGGCGCTCACCCTCGACGAGGCCGGGCTGAACCCGAAGGCACCGATCGGACTGTTCGGCATCGCCGGTGGCGGCGTCGGGGCGGCCTTCGCCGCCGAGTACCACGACACCTATGCGCCGGAGCTCGAAATCCGCGCGACGGTGCTCGAGGGGATGGTGGTCGACCAGCGGAACTTCATCCGGATGGCGGACGGGTCGGTCGGCGCGGGATTCGCCTTCGCCACGTTGCTCGGCCTCGAACCCCGTTACCCGGAGATGCGTATCGACGAGAAGCTGACCCCACTCGGCAAGGAAGTCGCGGACTGGTACCGCACACAGTGCCAGACCCCCGCCTACTTCACGTTGCCGTTCGCACCGCTGAATGCACTGTTCATCGGCGGCGCCTCCCCCGCCGACATCCCGGACTTTCAGCACGTCTACGCCGACAACGAACTCGGCCGCGGTGCCGCGCCCCGGTCGAAGGTGCTGATCACCTCGTGCCGCGCCGATGACTCCCCGATGTCGCTGGTACCGGCGCAGGATTCGCGAGATCTCACCGACCGGTACCGGGCCGGCGGCACCGATGTCACCTATGCGGGCACCGATTGCAGCACGGAGCGTTTCGTCGGGAACATGTACGGCTGGGGAACCGACCTGTTCGGCATGCAGACGATCGACTGGCTGACGAAGACCGTGCGGGAGGGCTGACCCGCTCCGATCGGGTCTGCCCTTCGTCGGCGACCGCCGGGAGCCACTCATGGGGTTCCAGGCGGTCGCCGACGGTCTAGGCGGCCTCGGAGAGGAACCGAGCCATGTCCTCCGGGATCGGAACGTGCGTCGTGAGTCCCACGGCCGTACGTCCGGTGTTGCCGGAGGGATATCGCCGCAGGGCGGCGGCGGGCGCGGCCACGACAATCCGCAGGAGCTGCCCGGCGGCCTCACGCCAATCCCGTTGCCGCAGAGCAAGGGCGAGCATCGCGAGATGGTTGCGGGTGTGCAGCCACGCGTGGTGCTGAGACAGGATGTGAGCCTGCTCGAGGTGCGTCCACTTCTGTGCTTCGTCGTACGCAGTGCGGGCGTCGTACATCTCGGCGGAGTACGCGGCGCGAACACGCGCGGGCATCGTCATCGACAGTTCCTTCGGCTCGGTGTCGACCACCCTTAGCTGCTGAACTGGCTCAGGACGCCGCCGAGCAGGCTCTGCGTGCCTACGGCGGCCAGGCGGCGTCCGGTACGAGTAGCCATGAATGTTGTCCCTTCGGCCTCGCCGCGACGATCGTCGCGAACGATGCTGGTCAGCCCGTCACAAGCGGGTGGCGGCAGGTGTGGTGCGCTGTGCGCGAATTCATCCTGACCCAGGAATACTTAGGGGACGCTGAGTAGCGCTACAGACGGTCCGGGCGGCACGGCTACTGTCGGAGCCGTGCTACCCCGAATCCCGGCGTGGGCGAGCCGGGCCCGGCGGCGGGCGAAACCGGTCCGCATCCGCCTGACGCTGCTGGCCACCCTGTTGGTTGCGGTCACGCTGACCGCCGCCGCCGCGGTGGTGCTCGTCGCCATCCACAACTCGTCACGGCACTCCGCCGACGTGGCCACCACTGCGAGAGCCAGGCAGATCGCGGCGGTCGCCGAGTCCGAGGGACTCGGCGCTCTCGACGCGTCGCTGCTGACCGCAAGCCGGTATGTCGACATCATCCAGGTCGTCGACGGTTCCGGGCGGGTCGTCTTCAGCGACGTGCGCTACCCGACCGGACCGCTCAGCCCCGGTCTGGCGCCTGGCGAGGAGACGCGGGTCGGCGGCCTCAGGACGACGCCCGACGGTCCGGGATTCCGAGCCGCGCTGGTCGGCGTGACCACCCCCGACGACGGTCCGGTCACGGTCGAGGTGGGCGCATCCGAAGGACGCCTCGACTCGCTCGTCCACCTCGTCGCCAAGCTGGGCGCAGTCGTGATCCCGCTCATCGTGCTCGGGACGGCGCTGCTGACCTACTGGTTCGTCGCGCGCACCCTGAAACCGGTCGACGACATCCGCAAACGGGTGGACGACATCTCGGGCGGAAACCTCGATCAGCGTGTCCCCGTACCGGACACCGGCGACGAGATCGCAACGCTGGCCAGCACCATGAACGCGATGCTCGACCGCATCGACACCGCCCGGACCCAGCAGATGCGGTTCGTGAACGATGCGTCACACGAGCTGAACAGCCCGCTCACCACGCTGGTCGGCCTGCTCGATCTGTCCCGAACGAAGCAGCTGCCCATCGATCCCGAGACCGTCGAGACGGTCATGCTGCCCGAAGCCCTCCGCCTCCAGGGCATGGTCTCGGATCTGTTGTTCCTGGCACGCGCCGACGAAAAGGGCGTCCCGCTGCGAGTCGCCGATGTGGACCTCGACGAGGTGGTCAGCGCGGAGGTCGCCCGCCTCGAGGCACTCGGTCGCCACACGATCACGGCGCGCATCGTGGCGGCCCGAGTGCGAGGCGACGGGGAGAAACTGGCCCGCGCCCTGCGAAACATCGCGGACAACGCTGCCCGCCACACCCGTGACCGCCTCGACTTCGCCATCACCGTCGACGCCGATCGCGGCCACGTGTGCGTGACCGTCTCCGACAACGGGCCCGGCATCGCCGACGCCGACAAGGAACGTGTCCTGCAACGGTTCGTCCGCCTCGACACCGCCCGCGAACGGGGTAGCGGCGGTTCGGGGCTCGGTCTGGCGATCGTCAGCGAGATCGTGCATGCACACCACGGACAGGTGGTCGTCGCCGACGGACGAGACGGTGCCACCGTCGGATTCACCCTGCCGTTGCCGGATGGCTAGCCGCCGCCGTCGGCGGCAAGCCGATACCCGACACCGCGGACCGTCTCGATCGCCTTGCACCCGAACGGCGCGTCGATCCGCTTTCGGAGGTAGCTGACGTAGACCTCCACGACGTTCTCGTCACCGCGATAGTTGACGTCCCACACGGACTCGAGGATCCCGGCCTTCGTCACAACTTCACCCTTGTGCCGCATCAGGTACTCGAGCATTCCGAATTCCCTTGGTGTCAAGGTCAGTTCGACATCACCTCGCCTGGCGACATGAGCCGCCGGGTCGACGGTGAGAGATCCTGCGGTCAGCACCGCCGGTCGCACCGGTGCACCACGGCGCACCAGCGCCCGCAGCCGCGCGATCAGCACGACGAACGAGAAGGGTTTCGTCAGGTAGTCGTCGGCACCGAAATCGAACGCATCGGCCTGGTCGTACTCGCCGTCCTTTGCGGTCAGCATCAGCACGGGCGTCCACACACCTTCGTGCCGCATCTGCCGCACCACCTCGTACCCGTTGAGGCCGGGCATCATGATGTCGAGGACCACGACGTCGAAATGCTCTGTGCTCGCCTTCTCCAGGCCCTCGCGACCGTCGTGGACCACGTCGACGACCCAACTCTCGGCCACGAGCATGCGGCGCACCGTCTCCGCGACGTTGCGGTCATCCTCCACCACGAGTATTCGCACGGCCTTCACTATCCCCCGTCACGCCCGGCCGTAGTGAGGTCACCTCGGAGAACTTCGTCACCGCGTGGCGCGTGCAGGAGGCACCCTCACGCTGCACACCATCCCGCGGTCGGACCGTCGGCTCGCCGTCACCAGACCTGCGACCAGGTCGCGGGTGCGATCGCCCCGGAGTCCGGCCCGGCCCTGCGCGCCGCCTGCTCGGCCGCCCGGATCCGCGCAGCGAAGGCCAGGACGGCCTTGCGAAGCATGTCCTCGGCGTTCTCGCCCACCACGATCCGCACGACCCGCAACTCCTCGGGCACCAGCTCGGCAGGCAGCCCTGCCCTGGTGGCCCGCTCGATCACCTTCTCCGCCAACGCAAGAGCCGGCTGCGCCATCGCGATCCCGTCCAGACAGGAGGCGCGCGCCTTCTCCGCCGCCTTCGCGACCTCCCACGCCCGCTCCTGCTCGGCGACATCGATCGGGCCGGTGTGACCGTTGGTCAGATGCGGGCTGCGCAGGGCGAGCTTGGTGACCAGCCCCCGTGCCACGTCGTCGACGGTGAACGGGTCGGTGGCCGACTCCTGTGCGATCCGCGAATGGAACAGCACCTGCAGCAGCAGATCGCCCAGCTCCTCGCGCAGACCGACCGGGTCGCCCTCCTCGATCGCGTCGAGCAGCTCGTAGGTCTCCTCGAGCAGGTACCGGCGCAGCGAGTCGTGGGTCTGGGTGACCTCCCAGCCGCCATACGACCACAGCCGGTCCATCACCTCGGCGGCCTCGACGAGACCGTCCCCGAGTCGACCGCCCTCGTCGCTCACGCGGGCGCCCCCACCGGGACGGACACGTCCACGGCTCCCGCGGCCTTGCCGTCCATCGCCAGCAGGAAGTCCGCGATGTACTGCAACAGCTGCACATCCCGCACCCGGTCGGAACCGACACCCCCGGTCCGCGGCAACGGCATCTGCACCATGCCGGTGGTCGCCCGGTACTGCGCCGCCGAGTACAACCTCTTGAGCCGCAACTGCTTCGAGTCCGGCAGCTGCATCGGCGAGATCTTCAGCTGGGTACCGGTGACGGCCACCTCCTCGATCCCGTACTCACGGCACAGCAACCGCAGCTTCGCCACCGACACCAACCGGCCGACCTCCTCCGGCAGCGCACCGTAACGGTCGACGAGTTCGTCGATGACAGCGGTGATCTCGTCGTCGTTGCCCGCGGCCGCCAGCTTGCGATACGCCTCGAGCCGCAACCGGTCGCTGGTGACGTAGTCCGGGGGGATGTGCGCGTCCACCGGCAGGTCGATCCGCACCTCCTTCGGTGCCTCGTCGGTGGTGATCGGCCGGCCGTCCGCGACGGCGCGGTACGCCTCCACCGCCTCACCGACCAGGCGCACGTACAGATCGAAACCGACACCGGCGACGTGCCCGGACTGCTCGGCACCCAACACGTTTCCGGCGCCACGGATCTCGAGGTCCTTCATCGCGACGGCCATGCCGGCACCGAGGTCCGAGTTCTGCGAGATGGTCGCGAGCCGGTCGTACGCGGTCTCGGTGAGCGGCTTCTCCGGCGGATACAGGAAGTAGGCGTACCCACGTTCCCGGCTGCGCCCGACCCGACCGCGCAGCTGGTGCAGCTGCGAGAGACCGAGCGAATCTGCCCGCTCGACGATCAGGGTGTTGGCGTTGGAGATGTCGAGCCCGGTCTCGATGATCGTGGTGCACACCAGCACGTCGAACTCGCGCTCCCAGAAGCCCTGCACGGTCTTCTCCAGGGTCTCCTCGTTCATCTGACCGTGCGCGACCACCACCCGAGCCTCCGGAACCAGGTCACGAATCCGCTTGGCAGCCTTGTCGATCGAGCTGACCCGGTTGTGCACGTAGAACACCTGGCCATCGCGGAGCAGCTCACGCCGGATCGCGGCAGCGACCTGCTTGTCGGCGTAGGCACCGACGTACGTGAGGATCGGGTGCCGTTCCTCCGGCGGAGTGAGAATCGTCGACATCTCCCGGATGCCGGCCATGCTCATCTCCAGCGTGCGCGGAATCGGGGTGGCCGACATCGTGAGCACGTCGACGTGGGTCCGCAGCGCCTTGATGTGCTCCTTGTGTTCGACGCCGAACCGCTGCTCCTCGTCGACGACGACGAGACCGAGGTCCTTCCACCGCACCCCGGTCTGCAGCAGCCGGTGGGTCCCGACCACCACGTCGATCTCGCCGTCGGCCAGCTGCGCGATGATCTCCTTCGACTCACCGGGATCGGTGAACCGGGACAGCCCCCGCACCTTGACAGGGAAGCTGGCCATCCGCTCGGTGAAGGTCTGCAGATGCTGTTGCGCGAGGAGGGTGGTCGGCACCAGCACCGCGACCTGCTTGCCGTCCTGGACGGCCTTGAAGGCGGCCCGCACCGCGACCTCGGTCTTGCCGTAGCCGACGTCGCCGATGACGACCCGGTCCATCGGGACCGGCTTCTCCATGTCCGCCTTGACCTCGTCGATGACGGTCAGCTGGTCCTGGGTCTCGGTGAACGCGAAGGCGTCCTCCATCTCCTTCTGCCACGGGGTGTCCGGGCCGAAGGCGTGACCGGGCGCCGCCTGCCGGGCGGCGTACAGCTGGACGAGCTCGCCGGCAATCTCCCGAACCGCCTTGCGTGCCTTGCGTTTCGTGTTGGCCCAGTCTGATCCGCCGAGCTTGCTCAGCGCGGGCATCTCGCCGCCGACGTAGCGGGAGAGTTGGTCGAGGGATTCCATCGGGACGAACAGCCGGTCGCCGGGGTGGCCGCGTTTGCTCGCCGCGTACTCGATCACCAGGTACTCGCGGCGCGCGCCGCCGACGGTGCGCTCGACCATCTCGACGAATCGGCCGATGCCGTGCTGGTCGTGCACCACCATGTCGCCGGCGGTCAGTGCCAGCGGGTCCACCTGGTTGCGCCGCTTCGGCGGCAGCTTCCGGCCGTCACCGGCCGCGGCGACCCGATTGCCGGTCAGATCCGACTCGGAGACCAGCACCAGCCCGACGTCGGGGCGCTGCGCCGGAAGGATCAGTCCGCTCTGCAGGGTGCCGCACAGCACGGACACCTGCCCGCGTGCCGGTTCGGCGCCCGGCGCCAGCAGTGCTGCGGGCACCTCGGCGTCCCACAGGCGTTCGAGTACCCGCTGCGCGGTGCCCGATCCGGCGACGACGATCGCGGCGCGCCCGCCGGTGGTGACGTGGGCCCGCAGCATCACGAAGAGCTCGGCGAGCAGTTCGTCCGACCCGCGGACCTCGGGGGCGGACTGCAGGTCGAGGACAAGTTCGGTGTCACTGCCCGACGCCAGCGGACTGACCGTCCACCAGGGCCGTCCCTGCTCCACCGCGCTCTCGTGGACCTGTCGCAGCGTCCGGTACGCCGATGCCGCCAGGTCCACGCCGGACACCCCGACGCTGGTGGTGTCGAGGGTAGAGGTGTCCAGCGGGGCGGCGGCACCGATCGAGGCCGCGGTCCAGGACGCCTCCAGGAACTCCTGCCCGGTGCGCACCAGATCGGTTGCGCGGGTGCGGATCTTCTCCGGATCGCACAGCAGGACGTGGGTTCCGGCAGGCAGCGCCTCGGTCAGCAGCACCAGCTCCCCGTTCTGCAGCACGGGCAGCAGCGCCTCCATGCCGTCGACGGGGATACCGGCGGAGAGCTTGTCGAGCATTTCGACCAGGGCCGCGTCGGCCTGGTTGTCCTGCGCCAGGGCCGACGCGCGGTCCCGGACCTTCTCTGTGAGCAACAGCTCCCGGCACGGCGGCGCGATGAGGGTGGTCACGGTCAGCTCCGGCAGCGAGCGCTGGTCCGCGACCGAGAAGGACCTCAGCTCGGTGACCTCGTCGCCCCAGAACTCCACACGCACAGGGTGATCGGCGGTCGGCGAGAAGATGTCGAGGATGCCGCCACGGACGGCGAACTCGCCGCGCTTGCCGACCATGTCGACCCGCGTGTACGCCATCTCGACGAGCCGCGTGATCAGTTCCTCGAACGGGACCTCGCTCCCGACCCGCAGGTTGACCGGTTCGATCTCGCCGAGGCCCGGAGCCATCGGCTGCACCAACGAACGCACGGTGGTGACGACGATCCGAAGCGGCGGACCGTAGTCGGCGTTCTCGGGGTGTGCCAGCCGACGCAGCACCTCGAGCCGGCGACCGACGGTGTCGGCTCCGGGCGAGAGCCGCTCGTGCGGCAGGGTCTCCCACGAGGGGAACTGGGCGACCGCGTCACCGAGAATCTCCCGGAGTTCCGTCGTCAGGTCGTCGGCCTCGCGTCCGGTCGCGGTGACCAGCAGCAGCTGACTGTGCTCGGCGATCGCCGTCGCGAGGAAGGGCCGGACGGGGTTCGGTGCGACAAGCGCGAGTTCCGCACGACCGAGGGCGTCCCGGACCGCGTCGAAGGCCGCACCTGCGAGCGCGACCCGGGCAATGCCCGCGAGCGGAAGATGCGCCTGCCCGGAATCCGGGTTGGCCGTGGACAGCGTCGATGGCATGTGAATGTGACCGCCCCTGGATCGCCGAACGAGTACGGCCGCCGTGTCGACGACCACGGTCGATTCTAGGCCGGGTGACCGACCGTCCCGGACCCCGGCCACCGCCGGGTCGGGGCCGTGTCATGGCCGGGAACGGCGCGATGTCACCGCCGCGAGCGGCGGTGGGCGAACTGCCGGAAGTACTCGACCTTCGACGGCTCGACCAGTGCGGGCAGCATGAAGTGCCAGGCCCGCTCCAGGCGGGCGGACACCTGGTCGAGCGTTCCGGTCGCGTGCGCGACCACTCGCACGCCGAACAACGTCTCGAAGATGAAGGTCCCGACCTCGTCGGGATCGGTGGCGGGGTCGACGTCCCCCTCCTCCTGGGCCCGGCGCGCCAGCGCGACCTGGTACTGCTGCCAGGTGGCGACGACATTGTCGCCGGTCCCCCGGTGGTCGCCGATCTCGTGGTGGAGGCGGAACATCGCGGCGACGACCGGATCGGCTGCCGCGACGTCGGTCACCAGGTAGGACAGCCCGATCATGACTTCGAGGGCCGGGTCGCGCAGGTCCGTCAGCGGCGCGCCTGCGGCCTCGACCTTGCGCGTGCCCTCGTCGATCACCCCGCGTGCGAGGTCTTCCTTGGACGCGAAATGGAAGTACAGTGAGCCCTTGGTGACCCCGGACTTGGTGATGATGTCGCTGAGGTTCGCCGCCGCGTAGCCGTCGCGGGCGAAGATCTCCGCGGCCGCCGACAGGACGGCGTTCCTGGTCGCCTCGGCGCGTACCTGCCTGACCATGACCGCCCTCGTGGTGAACGCCGCGTGAAGCACCACGCTCCACGTCAAGTGTGTACGAAACGTAACACGCAACTGGTCAGCACTCGTACATTCGAACCAGAAGTTGTATTCGGGCGGGTCGGACGAACTCGGCGGCAGACCCTCTCACTCGCCGAGTTGCGGATCCGCTTCCAGGTTCGTCAGTCCGTTCCAGCAGAGGTTCACCAGGTGCGCGGCCACGACCTCTTTGGACGGGGTGCGCTCGTCGAGCCACCACGTCGCGGTCGTCGCGACCATCCCCACCAGCGCCTGCGCGTACAGCTGTGCCAGCTCGGGATCGAAGCCGCGCCGCGAGAAGTCGCCCGCCAGGATGTGCCCGACCCGAGAGACCGCCTCGTTGAGCAGGCTCGAATAGGTCCCCTCCTCGGCGGAGACGGGTGAGTCGCGGACCAGGATGCGGAAGCCTTCGGTCCGTTCCTCGACGTACGTGAGCAGTGCCAGCGCCGCACGCTCGACCCTGACCCGGGACCGGTTCTGTTCCAGGGAACTGGTCACCATCTCCAAGAGCACGGACATCTCGCGATCGACGACCACAGCGTAGAGGCCTTCCTTGCCGCCGAAGTGCTCGTAGACGACCGGCTTGGACACATTGGCGCGAGCGGAGATCTCCTCGATCGAGGTGGCGTCGTAACCGCGCTCGGCGAACACGCTGCGCCCGATCTCGATCAGCTGCTCGCGGCGCTGCGTTCCGGTCATCCGGGTCCGGGGCGGTTTGTCGGCGGGAGCCTGCTTGCCGGCGGGGGCCTGCGGTGGTCGCGACATGCCGTCAGCGTATCGGCAGGTCTCGCCGAACCGGCCGAGGCGCCCTCGGAAGAATTTCCGGCGAGGCGGTTGGCAAGGACGCCAGTCGTCATGCGAGGATCTAGGGCGCACAGCGGACCGCCGAAGCCGGGGTTTCGATCCCTGGATGTTCTGCGAATCCGCAGGCAATCCGCCGTAGTGTAATGGCAGCACCTCTGATTTTGGTTCAGATAGTTCAGGTTCGAGTCCTGGCGGCGGAGCGAGGCTTGCG
Source organism: Rhodococcus sp. NPDC003348 (assembly GCF_053589375.1). Taxonomy (NCBI): domain Bacteria; kingdom Bacillati; phylum Actinomycetota; class Actinomycetes; order Mycobacteriales; family Nocardiaceae; genus Rhodococcus; species Rhodococcus sp. NPDC003348. The sequence continues at coordinate 55,816 of NZ_JBSFRT010000014.1, read as the reverse complement.
GAGTTGACGCATGCGCGCGCATTCACGAAGAAGACAACGACGCAGGGCCACAAAACTGCAGGTGCACGACCCTGCAGATGCAGAACACTGTCGATTCCGAGGGAGCTTCATGCCGATCGAGACCGCCGTGATCGTCCTTGCCGCGGGTGCGGGGACACGGATGCGGTCGAAGACCCCGAAGGTCTTGCACACCCTCTCCGGCCGCTCGATGCTCGCGCACTCGCTGCACGCGGCAGCGGAGCTGGACCCGGCACACCTGGTGGTCGTCGTCGGACACGAGCGGGACGCGGTCGGCGCCGCGGTCGCGGAGGTGGCCGCGGAACTGGGCCGCGAGATCGTCACCACCGTCCAGGAGGAGCAGAACGGCACCGGCCACGCCGTCGAGTGCGGCCTGTCCGCGTTGGCGGAGGACTTCACCGGGACGGTCGTCGTCACCTCGGCCGATGTGCCGCTGCTCGACGGCCACACCCTCCGAGGGCTGCTCGACGAGCATCTCGCGGAGCCGACGCAGGCGGGTGCGACGGTCCTGACCTTCGTCCCCACAGACGCCAACGGATACGGCCGGATCGTGCGGGACGCCAACGGGGAGGTGTCGGAGATCGTCGAACACGCGGACGCCACGCCGGAACAGGTCGCGATCACCGAGGTCAACTCCGGTGTGTACGCCTTCGACGCCCAGGTGCTCAGGGACGCCGTGTCGCGGCTGGATTCGAGCAACGCACAGCACGAGTTCTATCTCACCGACGTGGTGAAGATCGCCCGGCAGTCGGGCCGGGACGTGTACGCCGCGCAGCTGGCCGACTCGGGCAAGGTGGCCGGCGCCAACGACCGGGTGCAGCTGTCCGCGCTCGCGCGGGACATGAACCGGCGGATCCTCGAGGCCCACATGCGGGCCGGGGTGACCATCGTCGATCCGGCGACCACCTGGATCGACGTCGAGGTGACCATCGAACGGGACGCGACGATCCGGCCCGGCGTCCAACTGCACGGTCGCACGTGGATCGGTGAGGACGCGGTGGTCGGTCCCGACTGCACCCTCACCGACGTGAAGGTCGGAGCCCGCGCGTCGGTGGTACGAACGCACGGCGACGACGCGGTGATCGGCGCGGGTGCCACGGTCGGCCCGTTCACCTACCTGCGCCCGGGCACCGTGCTCGGAGAGTCCGGCAAACTGGGCGCATTCGTCGAGGTCAAGAACTCCGACATCGGCGATCACACGAAGGTGCCGCACCTCACGTACGTCGGCGACGCGAGCATCGGCTCGCACAGCAACATCGGGGCGTCGAGCGTCTTCGTCAATTACGACGGCGTCAACAAGACCCGTACCGTGGTGGGGTCGCACGTGCGGACCGGGTCGGACACGATGTTCGTCGCCCCGGTCCGAGTGGGCGACGGCGCGTACACCGGGGCGGGCACCGTCCTGCGCGAGGACGTGCCGCCGGGGGCGCTGGCCGTCTCCGGAGGCAAGCAGCGCAATATTGAAGGCTGGGTCGAGCGCAATCGTCCCGGCACGGCGGCCGCCGAGGCGGCCGCTTCCGCACAGCAGCAGCACAACGAGAACACGAGCAAGGACGGCGAAGAGTAGTGACCGCGAATTGGATCGACAACCAGAAGAACCTGATGCTCTTCTCCGGTCGCGCACACCCGGAACTGGCAGAACAGGTCGCCAAGGAGCTGGACATCCAGGTCACCCCGCAGACCGCCACCGACTTCGCCAACGGTGAGATCTTCGTCCGGTTCGAGGAGTCGGTGCGCGGCTCCGACGCGTTCGTGCTGCAGAGCCACCCGGCGCCGCTGAACCAGTGGGTGATGGAGCAGCTGATCATGATCGACGCGCTCAAGCGGGGCTCCGCCAAGCGCATCACCGCGATCCTGCCGTTCTACCCGTACGCCCGCCAGGACAAGAAGCACCGCGGCCGTGAGCCGATCTCGGCCCGCCTGATCGCGGACCTGCTCAAGACCGCAGGTGCGGACCGGATCATCACCGTCGACCTGCACACCGACCAGATCCAGGGCTTCTTCGACGGACCGGTCGACCACATGCACGCCCTCGGCCAGCTCGCCCAGTACGTGCGCGAGAACTACGGCACCGACAACGTCTGCGTGGTCTCCCCCGACGCCGGTCGCGTCAAGGTCGCCGAGAAGTGGGCCGACGCCCTCGACGGCGCGCCGCTGGCATTCGTGCACAAGACCCGCGACCCGCTGGTCCCGAACCAGGTCAAGTCGAACCGCGTCGTCGGTGACGTCAAGGGCCGTACCTGCGTGCTGATCGACGACATGATCGACACCGGCGGCACGATCGCCGGTGCGGTGAAGGTCCTCAAGGACGCCGGCGCCGGTGACGTCGTCATCGCCACCACGCACGGCGTGTTCTCCGATCCCGCCGCCGAGCGCCTCGCCACCTGCGGCGCCAAGGAGGTCATCGCGACCAACACGCTGCCGATCCCGGAGGAGAAGCGCTTCCCCACCCTGACGGTGCTGTCCATCGCCCCGCTGCTCGCGCGCACCATCAAGGAGGTCTTCGAGAACGGCTCGGTGACCTCGCTGTTCAACGGCGTCGCGTAGAGGCCACCTGGAGGGATGTCCGATGCCGGCGCACGGAGCCCGCGACCTGCGGGGCCTCCGTGTGCTGGTCACCGGATCCGCCGGATTCATCGGCCGCTCGGTCACCCGTGCGTTCACCGCATCGGGCGCCGACGTGCATGGTGTCCTCCGGTCTAGACCCCCACACGGCGACGGGGTACGCCGGTATTACGCCGATCTGACCGATCCGGACGCGACAACGGACATCCTGCGGTCGTTACGACCCGAGATCGTCATCCATCTTGCGAGTCACGTCTCGGGCAACCGATCACTGGAACTCGTCGCAACGACGCTGCGTGACAACCTCATATCCACCGTCAATGTCCTCACCACCGCCTGCAACCTGGGCACCCCCCTTGTGATGCTGACCGGGTCGATGGACGTCACCGATCCGCCGTCCGTGCCAAGTTCGCCCTACGCCGCTGCCAAGTCGTCGGCCGCGACATACGCCGACATGTTCCGCTCGCTATACGGTCTGCCTGTCGTCACGCTGCGTCCGTTCATGGTCTACGGTCCCGGCCAGACCGATGAGACGATGCTAGTGCCTTATGTCATCAGAACACTGCTGGCAGGCGAGTCCCCGCAGTTGAGCCGCGGTTCCCGCGAAGTCGACTGGGTGTATGTCGACGATGTCGCGGCCGCATTCGTGGCCGCCGCCAAGGCTGCCGACGAACGAATCCTCGGACGCACCTTTGATATCGGCACAGGAGTGACTACCAGTGTCCGGCGGGTCGTCGAACGCATCGCTGCCATGGTCGCCGACGGCGACGATACCGATCGTCGGGCAGAACCCGAGTTCGGTGCGCTGCCCGATCGACCATTGGAGTTCGGCCGGATCGCCGATCCGCGCCCAGCCTTCGAGACTTTCGGCTGGTCGCCGACGACGCCACTGGACGAGGGACTTGCGCGAACCGTCGCGTGGTACCGGCAACATCCCTGAGCCTTGTGCCGGTGCCTGATTCGCTTCAGCTCTCACCAGTCCACTGGGGTGGTCGAGCAGTCGACTCGTACTCGATCGCCACGTCTTCGGCGATACGGTCGAGGTCCCGCGCCCGCAGGAAGTCCCGTAGGGACGTGCCAGTGCATTCGGAGTCGAGGTTCGGCGCCTCCCGACACGCGATCACGTCGTCGAGATTCACAGTCCTGAAGTCGATGCTGAACCTCGTCCTTCCCGAGCCGTTCGGCACTGTCGAGTGCAGTTGGTTTCCGGAGAACAACATCACGCCGCCCGGCTCGGTGACCACTCGGACCTGGGGATCGAGCTCGATCGGCTCCTCGGGTCTGGGCTGGTCCCGGGTATCGGAGTGGATGTGCTCGGCTGCGGTGGACCGGCTCGATCGGTTCCACTCGTAATAGTCGTATCGGCGAGAACCGTTGCGCACTCCCGTCGTCCAGTACCGCGGATGGAACGCCATCACGTTTTCGGGAACCACCGGATAGATGGGGATCCACCAGTTGATCTGGCAGAAGGGTGCGGAATACCACGTGTCCCGATGCGGATGAAAGGCATAGGAAATCCCCGATGTCAGGTAGTCATCCGCGGTAGAGGTGCGCAGCCGAGGAACATCGAAATAGGTCCTGTCGAGATCGCATCCGAACTCGTCGAGCATGGTCCGGATCAGGGTCTTCGACGTCGGGTGGTGAATGAACCTCGGTTTGAGGTCCGCGAGCAACGCGGAAAACTCCTCGACAGGCATCCGATACTGCGCTGTTTCCGGATCCAGTTCCCCGAATGCGGCGACGATCAGCGCACGGGCATGCTCGGCGAGGGCTGCAGGGCCCGGACCCGCAGGGTAGGCAAACACATCACCCCCGTAGAGGCGCCCTCGCCGGGTGTCATCGTCCATCTGTGGATTGGTAAAAATGGTCGTCACGGACCCACCTCCCGAAGTGGCGCGGGCGGCCTGAAACCATCCGGTCGCTCTCGCGACGCATCTCGCCAAGCATGCCCCGTGTCTCGTTTCCCGGTCAATGCTCGGAGATCGTGTGCGCCGCCTCGTACGACGCGCGTGCTCTTGCGAAACGGGCGATTCTGTGCCCGTACACCGGCTAGTGCCGACTACCCTCGATTCTGTGTCCGGTCGCCGGCTCCGCGTTGCCTTACTCGGGATCAACTACGAACCCGAGTCGACCGGAATCGCCCCATACACGACCGGCCTGGCTGCCGGCCTCACTGCCCGCGGCCACGAAGTCGAGGTACTGACCGGGTATCCGCACTACCCGCAGTGGCGGGTCGCCGACGGCTACCACGGGTTCCGCACGCACGAGTATCACGACGGGGTGCACGTGCGCCGGTTTCGGCATCCGGTACCGCGCCGCCATTCCGGAATCGGACGAGCCTCGATGGAGCTCGCCTTCGGGATGCAACTGCTGTCCGCCCGGTGGGGTCGGCCGGACGTCGTCGTATGTGTGAGTCCGCCATTGCTCGCCACCGCGCTGGCCGCGGCCCGTGTTCACCTGACACCCAATCGGCCGGCCCTCGGCATCGTCGTGCACGACCAATACAGCCGCGGTGTGGTAGAGACCGGGATGCTGTCGGGGCATGCGGTGCGGGCCGTACGGGCTGTCGAGTCCGCTGCCGCCCGGTCCGCGGACGGTGTCGCCGTCATCCACCCCGGGTTCTGCGCCGATCTGGTGGACCGACTCGGTGTCGATCCCGGCCGGATCCGCGTCATCCGAAACTGGACCCATGTCAAGCGCCCCGACCCCGGCGCGGCCGCCGCATTTCGCGCGGCGCGGGGCTGGTCCCCCGACGACACCGTCGTCGTGCACGCCGGCAACATGGGCGCGAAGCAAGGCCTGGAGAACGTGATCGCCGCCGCCCGCCTTGCCGGCCCGGACCCGCCTCGGGTTCGGTTCGTCCTCCTCGGCGATGGCCACCAGCGGCCCCGACTGGAGGTGGCGGGCGCCGGACTGCCCAACCTCGAATTCCTGTCCCCTGTTCCCGAGGACGACTTCCCCTCCGCACTCGGTGCCGCGGACGTCCTACTCGTCAACGAACTTCCGGGTGTCGCGCAGATGGCCGTACCGAGCAAACTGACTTCGTATTTCGCCGCCGGCCGTCCGGTCCTCGCCGCCACCGATCCCGGCGGATTCACCGCTGGCGAGATCGACGAGTCCGGCGCCGGCGTCTGCGTACCCGCCGGACGGCCGGAACTACTTCTGCGGGAGGCGGTTCGGCTGGGGAGGGACCGCAGCCTGGCAGACCGATTGGGAGCGGCCGGCCGCCGCTACGTGACGGAGCGACTGTCCACGGTCGCGGCACTGGATCGATACGAACGGTGGGTCGGGGAACTCGCCACCTCCCGGCGGGTTCGGACGCAGGAGGAGGCACCCCGATGACCAGACGCGCCCTCATCACCGGGATCACCGGCCAGGATGGCTCCTACCTTGCCGAGTTCCTCCTTGCAAAGGACTACGAAGTGCACGGAATCATCCGCCGCGCATCGACCTTCAACACCGGCCGGATCGAGCACCTGTACGTCGACCCGCACACTCCCAACACCCGACTGCACCTCCACTACGGCGACCTCCTGGATGGATCGCGCCTGGTCACACTGTTGGCCGAGATCTCCCCCGACGAGGTGTACAACCTCGGTGCGCAGTCGCACGTCCGGGTCAGCTTCGACGAACCCGAACTGACGTCGGAATCGACCGCACTCGGCACCGTTCGCCTGCTCGAGGCGATCCGGCACGTGGGTCTGAACTGCCGCTTCTACCAGGCGTCGAGTTCCGAGATGTTCGGATCCTCACCGCCTCCCCAGAACGAGAACACCGCGCTTCATCCCCGGTCCCCCTATGGCACGGCCAAGCTGTTCTCGTACTGGTCGACCCGGAACTACCGGGAGGCCTACGGGATGTTCACCGTCAACGGAATCCTGTTCAATCACGAATCACCCCGTCGCGGAGAGACATTCGTGAGCCGGAAGATCACCCGCGCGGTCGCCCGGATCCGGGCCGGTCTGGATGAACATGTGTATCTGGGCAACATCGATGCGGTGCGGGACTGGGGATACGCCCCCGAGTACGTCGACGGGATGTGGCGGATGCTGCAGGCGGACGCACCCGACGAGTATGTTCTGGCCACCGGAACCGGCTACTCGGTGCGGGAGTTCCTCACTGTGGCCTTCGATCTCGTCGGTCTCGACTGGGAGCGATACGTGCGGTTCGACGATCGATACCGGCGACCGGCCGAGGTCGACACCGTCATCGGCGACGCCGCCAAGGCGCACGCGACCCTCGGATGGAAGCCTCAGGTTCTCATGCCCGAACTGGTGAAGATCATGGTCGAAGCCGACATCCGCGCCCTGGAATCCGGAGGTGCCGCCCACATAGACCACCCGGTGATACCGGGGTGGCCGCGCGGCACCGAGATGCGTCACCTCCGATAGTCGTCCCGATGGTCGAGGAACCACTCGTACATCGACTTCACACCGTCACCCAGCGGGATCCTCGCCCGCCACCCGAGATCGGTCAGTCGGCTCACATCGAGGAGCTTGCGCGGTGTGCCGTCCGGTTTGGTCAGGTCCCAGGCAATCTCGCCGTCGAAGCCGACAACCTCGGCGACCAGCTGCGCAAGCTCGGCGATCGTCAGATCCACCCCGCTACCGACATTGAGCGGGAGTGAGTCGTCGTAGGTGGCGAGCAGGAAGTGACATGCAGAGGCCAGATCGTCCACGTTCAGGAATTCGCGTCGCGGTTGCCCACTGCCCCAACAGGTCACCGATGGTGTCCCACCGCGGGCCGCGTCGTGAAAGCGGCGGATCATCGCGGGCAGGACGTGGCTGTCGTGCACCGCGAAATTGTCACCGGGCCCGTACACGCTCGCCGGCATCACCGAGATGTACGGCAGTCCGTACTGGGCACGGATCGCCTTGACCTGGACGATTCCGGCAAGCTTCGCGATCGCATATGCCTCGTTGGTCTCCTCGAGGCTGCCGGTGAGCAGCGACTCCTCACGAATGGGCTGCTCGGCGAACTTCGGATAGATGCAGCTCGACCCGAGGAACAGAAACCGCGGCACACCGGCCGCGACAGCGCCGTCCAGCAGGTTGAGCTGAATCCGAAGATTGTCCGACAGGAATTGCGCCGGCCGGGCGTCGTTGGCGGCGATACCTCCCACACGCGCGGCGGCATCGATCACCACGTCGGGCCGGACTTCGTCCAGGAATGCGATCGTGGCGCGGAGGTCGCGAAGGTCCAGCTCCTCGGACGTGCGGCCGATCAGGTTGACGAAGCCGGCCTCGGTGAAATGCCGCCACAGCCCGGCCCCGACCAGTCCCCGGTGGCCGGCGATGTAGATGCGGGTGTCCCGCGCCAGCATCTCGAGCGCCATGGAGCCATTGTTCCAGCACACGGCCCGCGCGCCACCCTAGAATCGGGCGATGAGCTCTGGCGGGCGGCGGATGTTCCTGCTCCGGCTGGCACGCGTCTGGGCCGCCCCGCTGTGGTGGTCGATCGGGCGCGCCGGCGCCGCCGAGTTGGTGCGCGCGGACGTCGCCTGGTGGATCGAGTGCATCGACGACGCCGGTCTCACCGAGCTCGACGAATACTCACGATTCGCCTATCTGGCCGGCGCTCTCGGGGAGTTTCGCAGCCTCGTCCATTTTCGGCTCCGCGCGGCCCCTGCGGGCGCCCGAGCGGTACTGCGCAGGCTGTACCGTCCGGAGCGCACACTGACCCTCGACGCAGGCCGAATCGGCCCCGCGCTGTTCATCCAACACGGTGTGGCGACGATCGTCACCGCGGAATCGATCGGTAGCCATTGCTGGATCAATCAGCAGGTCACGATCGGCCACAATGCCCGGGGCCGTCCGACGATCGGGGACCGGGTCCGGGTGGGCGCCGGTGCCGTGGTGGTGGGTCCCGTCATCCTGCACGACGGCGCCACCGTGGGTGCGAACGCCACGGTCGTCCACGACGTCGCGGCCGGGGACACGGTCGTGGCGCCGCTGGCGCAACGACTACCCCGCGACGGACAGACCTAGATCTGTGGATCGGCGGGCCGCCGGCGTACCAGCGTGGGCACCCACAGCAGATCCGGAACAACCTGTGCCGCACCGACGCCGAGCGCCGCGGCGCACACCACTCCGACGGCACCCCAGGGCCCGGCCAACGCACCGCCCACGGCGAGGCTGATTGCGGCCATGGCCGCGACGCAGCACGCCTGCCACCGCGCCTCCCGAGGCCGGGTCAGCAGGACACTCGCGGGCAGGTGCAATGCCTGCACCAGAAGCAGAGCACCGAACGACAATGCCAGGCCGGTCGTCACGACGATGCTCCCGCCCGAGAGGATCGAAGCCGTCCACGGACCCACCGCCGCGAGACCGGCGGCAGCAACGACCGCGGCAGCACCGAAGGCGGCGGTCACGCGCCACCACATCCGCACCGTCTCCCCCCTGGCGCCGCGCCGCTTGACGAACACCGGCCAGTACGCCATCCCCGCTGTCGAGAGCACCGCCCAGCAGGCGCCGTACATCTGCGCAACCAGCGCATACCTCGACAGTTCGTCCGCCGTCGACAGGTGGGAGAGCAGGATCCGTCCGGTCTGCAGTCCCACCGGAAGCCCGACCCCGACGAGGAACAGCCACAGGCTGCCCTCGAGCAACCGGGTCCCGGTCCCCCGGATGCGCGCGAACGCGGACCAGCCCAGACCGGACATCCGCAGCGCCGCCACGGTACCGAGCAGGTGCCCGATCAGTACGCCCGCGAGCGGCGACAGCGCATACCAGATGCCCTGGACTCCCGAAGCGGACAGCGCCACCGTCACACACAGGGTGAACGCGGCGTTGCTCATCATGAGCAGGGTGGCCAGCTGGTTCCGGTCCATCCCGATCAGAATTCGCACCCCGAGACCCGCTGGAATCGTCAACGCGAAAAGCACTGCAGCACAGGTGATCGCCCATCGATCGTCAGGGCCGGTCGTCATGCCGACGAGAGCACCCCACCCGTCAATCGCCATCACGACGCACGCGAGAACAGCCAACCCGGCCGCGACCGAGAACAGCACGCGGTATGCGCGGCGGATGACGTCGGCTGCGGGATCTCGGCCCGAGCCGCTCAGTCGTGCGCTCGCGCTCAGCACCACCGCACCGATCCCCAGATCTGCGAACGGGAACAGGAGGGTGACCGTGGCCACGAGCGACACCAACCCGTACACCGCCTCGCCGGTATGCCGGATGACGACCGCCGTGTTCGCCAGACCCAGGACCGCGACCACGGGCGTGCCCAGAATCCGGTACAGAGTACCCCGAACGAGGGCACGATGCTCCGCGGGTGCGAGGTGCCCGGACGCAACCGTCATGCGCGACGCGCCTTGAGCAGCACGATCCGGACGGCGTTGAGACCTGCGTACGCGAGCGCCCACGGCCCCGGTCGACCATCGCGAAACGCGGCTACGACGGCACGCTGCAGACCGGCGAGCGATCGGGCCGAGACGGCTGCACTGACCGGACTCGTGCACAGGTAGTCGCCGCGGATTCGCGGAGGCTGATCGCGCAGGTGGCGCCGCCCCCAGTCCACGTACTCGTCGGTGCGGTCACGCGCGCTGCGCGAGAGGGATTCACCACCCGAGTGATAGGTACACAGCGGCTGGGGCAGTTGTTCGATGGGCACGTCCGGCAGCGCCGCCCGCACACGGAGAAGCCAGCTCGGCTCGTCGTGCGGTGGATCCCCGGCATCGTCCCACCGCACCTTGCGTGCGAGGTCGACGGGAAAGCAGAGCGTCGATGTCGTGATCATGGCACCGCCGGATGTCAGATCGCTTCGGCGGAAGAGGTATTCGGCGACAGACTGGTGGCTTCGGATCGGGTGGCGCGGCCAGATCCTGCACTTGCCCGCCCCCTCGACAACCACACGGGACGACGCAACCCAGAGACCGTCGGCGCGATGTGCGACGGCGTCCAGCTGCCGCCGCAGCTTGTCCGGGCGCCACTCGTCGTCGTCGTCCAACAGTGCGATCACCGAACCCGTCGCCCTGTCGATGCCGCGTTGCCGGTGCACGCCCGATCCGGAACCCGGCCGCGTCCGCACTTCGATGATCCGCCCGTCATACAGCGGCGGCAACGGCAGAGGCACCGCCACATCGGCGACGACGAGAATCTCGGCGACGGGATAGGTCTGGTCCAGCACCGACCGCACCGCGCGTCCGAGCGTCGCGCGGCCCACCGTCGGGATCACGACACTGACCTGCGGTGACCACTGCCCATCCGGCGGCCGGGTCATGGCGGAGGGTGGCTGAGCGAGCGACCGGAGAAGTGCCCGGCCAGGAAGAACAGGGCAATGCACGCATACACCGGGAGGCTGTTGTAGTTCCACGGCTCGTAGATCAGGTCCCAGACACCCTGTACCGAGACGACGACCACGAGAGGCATCCATCGCCCGTAGCGCTCGCAGTTCCACACCAGCGCGAGGCACGCGACGAGCAACCACACGGGGAGCAGGACGGCGAGGATGCCGCCCTCGGCCCAGGAACCGAGCACGACCGAATGCAGAGCCGAGTACTCCTGCGGCGGTAGACGCCAGTACTCGTCGAAGGGAAAGGTCGGCGAGAACCCCATCCGGACCGCCAGGTGCTCGGCTGCGGTGTACACGTCCGAAGTGAGCCTCTGCGCGCTGCCCCACCCCAAGACCGGTCGATCCAGGATGGCGGTGAGCAGCATCGGCGACTCGGTTCGGCCCGCGAGGAGTAGGTGCAACCCCGTGGCCTGTTGCTCGGTGGTCTTGTGCTGCAGTGCCGGACCGAACCAGCCGAGGCGGCCGGCGAACGGCATCGCGTATGCAAAGACGAACCCGAAGACTGCGATCCCCGCGAACTGCCAGCCGCGCGAGACCCTGGAGCCCAGGATCGCCCGCGTACCGAGGATGGCTCCGGAGAGCAGACACACCAGAGCATGGGCGCGGAAGTTCAACGCGAGACTGCACAAACCGAGGACAACGAGTACGACCGGAATGATCAGACGTGACGTTCTGCGGGACTTGATGATTCCGAACAAGAGCAGAATCGTCACGGCTTGGGCGATACCGTACTTCCACATGTCGAGGAAGCTCCCGGTCCGGGTCAGTTCGATGCCCCGGACCAGGAAGAAGATCACCGTTCCCGTGGCGATCCCGGCCAACGCACCGGCGATCGCGTCCACCGCGCGACCGGTGATCACGGCCAGGCCAATCAAATACAGCGAGAAAGCTGCGGGTGCAATGGAATTCGGCCACAGTAGGCTGACGTGGTTGACGATGCCCGATGCGATGAACGAGAGCCACCCGAGCGCGGCCAACACCAGCGGCACCAGGTCGGCGCCGCGGTGGGTCATGAGCAGGAACGCCGGCACCAGCGCGAGGCAGATCAATGACAGCCCCGTTACGGTGAAGTTCGCGATCGGCACAGCCGAAGTCGCGCCCAACGCGAACACCGACACCTGCGCTGCGCTCGTTCGGCGGGACTGCGGCAGTTCCGCCTGGGTCTTGTGTCCGGTGTAACCCATCGCCTCATCCCCTTCACGGCGTCACGGGCGATCCGAGCGGGGCTGACCTCACACGATAGCGTTCCTTGACACACCCGGGGCCGGATCTCGTACCGTGGATTGCTGAACCGGCTGCTCGGCGGCGGGGAGGTGCGCATGACCGAGGCGCGATCGACGAGATCGTTGGCTGCCCTGCGCGGACGTTCCTACGACAAGGGCCGAGGGCCCCTCTCGCAGGTGCTCTGGGTCGCGGCCTCGACCCTGCTGTTCACCCAGGTGTGGTGCCCGAATCGAACGCGGTGCATCCTGCTGCGCGCGTTCGGCGCGCACGTCGGAACCGGGGTCTTGATCAAACACCGGGTGAATGTGCAATGGCCGTGGAAACTTTCGATCGGCAACGACTCGTGGATCGGGACCGGCGTGGACCTGTACGACGTCGATCGGATCGTGATCGGTTCGAACGTGTGCATCTCTCCGCACGCCTATCTGTGCACCGGAAGTCACGACCGGCGGTCACCGGTGTTCGAGTACGACAACGCGCCGATCGTGATCGAGGACGGTGCGTGGTTGTGCGCTCGGTCGGTGGTTCTGCGCGGAGTGACGGTGGGCGCCAATTCGGTGGTCGGGGCGACCGCGGTGGTGTCGACGGACGTTCCACCGGACAGCCTGGTCCGGCCGCCGCAATCGAGCGTCGCACCGGGCTGAGTGCCATGCGCATCCTGCAGGTGGTCACCCTGGTAAGTCCCGACGGCGCATACGGCGGACCGGCCAAGGTCGCCCTCAACCAGACAGCGGGATTGCGACGGTCCGGCACGGAGGCACTCGTCGCGGCTGCGACGCGTGGCTACCGAACGGTTCCGTCCGAGGTGGCCGGCGTACCGGTGCGGCTCTTCCGATCCCGGACGATCGTGCCCGGAACCGGATTCGCCGGCCTCGTTGCGCCCGGTCTTTACGGTTGGTTCCGCAGGCACCGTGCCGAATTCGACGTCATCCACATCCACTTCGGGCGCGATCTCGTCGTCCTCCCGATCGCCGCGGCGGCGCGGAGACATCGGGTCCCCTACACGCTGCAGACGCACGGCATGGTCGAGCCGAGCGACCATCCGCTCGCCCGGCCGCTGGACTCGATGTGGACGCGCAAGCTCCTCCGGGACGCCAGCGCGGTCTTCTACCTCACACCCGACGAACGGGACCAGCTCGTAGCGGTGGGGGGCGATGGGCTGAGGCTCACCCACCTCCACAACGGCGTTCCGTCCTGTCCGCACGGCCACACCGCCCGGCAGCGCGCACCCGACACGGCCACCCCTGAGGTGCTGTTCGCGGCGCGCCTGCACCCCCGCAAGGGTCCGGTCACCTTCGTGCGACTGGCCCGGATGCTCCTGGACGAGGGCGTGCAGGCGCGGTTCGCCCTGGTCGGCCCCGACCAGGGCGAGGGCCCCGCGGTGCGCGCGGCCATCGGTGAGGAGCGCCGGGTCGTGTGGGAGGGGCCGCTCGACTCGACCGAGGTTCTCGCACGGATGGCGGCGGCGAGTGTGTTCGTCCTGCCTTCCGTGCGCGAGCCGTACCCGATGGGTGTCCTCGAAGCCATGTCGGTCGGACTCCCGGTCGTCGTGTCGGACGACTGCGGGCTGGCCGCGACGATCACCCGCGCCGGGTGTGGCATCGTCGCCGCCCCCACCGTCGAGGCGATGGCCGCCGCGGTACGCGCACTGCTCGCGGACCAGCGCCGTGCCTGGGAAATGGGCGAGCGCGGACGGTCGATCTCGGGTGCCGAATTCGGTATGGACGGTGTCGTGGCGCAGTTGTCGACGACATACTCGGATCTGGTCGGGGCGCGGCAGTGACGGCGCGCCGGTCGAGAATCGTCGCAGCGGCGGCCGCTGCGACAGGACTGGTTCTGGTCAGCGCCCTCGTAACGGCCGCGCTCGTCAGTGAGCACGGCCGCGCATCGGCCGTTCCGGACAGACTACGGGTCGCGGTGGTCGGCGACAGCTACTCGGCGGGCGTCCAGAACCGGGTGGTGTGGCCGACGCTGATGGCCGAACACACCGGATGGGAGGTGTCGAATTTCGCGCTGCCCGGCACCGGATACGTGGCCGACGGCGCCGGCGGGCAGGCGTTCACCTATCAGGTGGACCGCGCGAGGGCCGCTGCACCCGATGTGATCGTGATATTCGGGGGTTTGGAGGACGCCGGACTCCCGGAGACCGAGTCGATCGGTGTCGGCGCCGTCGACGCGATCAACAAGATCACGCTCGGCGGTGAACGGGCGTTGATCATTGGTCCGCCGTGGTACCAGTCCCCCGCACCGGACGCGGTGACCAGGGTGTCCGATGCGGTCGGTGAGGTCGCTCGGACGGCCGGCGCACCGTACCTGGACGCTTCGAATCCGCCGTTGATCACCACCGATCTGATGCAGGCCGACCTCAGCTGGCCCTCCGATGACGGGCAGGCCGCACTGGCGGACCGGATCGCGGCGTGGATCCGATCGAAGGTCGGCCGATGATCCGCCGACGGGACCTTCTGCTCGCCGCGGTTGCCCTGCCCGCGGTGGTCGGCGCGGTGATCGTTCTCGCCCCGAACGGCGCACCGGACGACGTCGCGAAGGAGACGGTCGTGACCGGCATCGACTCGGTCACGACCTCCCACACTCGGAGCGGTGCGCCGGTGTCCGCCCTGTTCATCGGCGACTCCTACACCGTGAGCAGCAACTTCGTCGAGCTGTCGTACGCGTGCCGTGCCGCGGTGCAGATGCGATGGACGTGTGACGTGTCGGCCATCCCCGGATCCGGCTACATCAGCGGTGGTGCGGCGAACCGGTTTCCGCTGGTCGGGGAGCCCGGATCCTCGACCTCTATCCCGGAACGTATTCCTTCTCTCGCCGTGGAGTACGACCCCGACGTGGTCGTCCTCGACGGCGGCCGAAACGACCTCTTCCCACCTGCCGAGGACGTGGGCAAGGCAATGGCGTACGCGCTGGACGAGGCCCGCCGCGCCTGGCCCGACGCAACCCTCGTCTTCCTCCGTCCCCGCTATCTCATGAACCCGGCCGACGACCTGGGGTTCGACGACGAGTTCATGGCGCGGCTCGAAGCCGACCCCGCCGCCGCGGGTGTGGTGTTCCTCGACCCGATCGCAGCCTCGTTTCCAGCCGGTCAGGACACGTCGGTCCTGCTCGGACCGGACGGGCGGCACCCGAATGTCACGGGGGAACAGCAACTCGCCGATGCTCTGATTGCTGCCTTCCGGGCCGGCGGTATCGGAGCGTCGTCGTGACCGGGACCGTGCGCGCATATGCGGGCATACTGCGCGAGCGATGGCGGTTCGTGGCGGCCGGCGCTCTGGGCGCGCTTGCCGTCGCCGCCATCGTCCTGTTGCTGTTCCCTCCGGTGTACCGGTCCGGGTTCACCGTATTCGTCCGGACACCCGGCGAGATCAGCCATGTGGAGGATGGCGGCGACAGCTACGCCCGGAGCCGCGCCCAGTCCTACGTCGAGCTTGCCCGCGGCCCGGACCTCGCAGCACACGTGGTGCGAAACCTCGGACTCGACACGAGCCCCGAACGATTCGCCAGCCGCGTCACTGCGACCACCCGGCCGGGAACGGTGCTGATCGATGTCACCGTGGCGGCCTCTACAGCCCGCGACGCGAACGTGGCGGCGGCGGCATTCGCCGGCGAGTTCGCGGCGACCGTGAAATCCCTCGAATCGGTACCCGGATCCATCCTGCCCCGCGCCGAGCTTGTCGTCGTCGATCCCCCCGGGCAGCCCACCCGGGTGACTGTGTGGGGTCCGCCGCCGTCCTACCTTCTGATCGGCGCGCTGCTGGCCGGCGCCCTCCTGGGTGCGTCGGCGGCCGTGCTGCGGTCGATCCACGCTCCGTCCCTCCGGGACCCGCGCGCCGCGTCCCGCGTGACCGGGCTGCCAGTGCTGGGCACGGTCGGGCTCCCGACGGGTCACACCGCACCAGCGGACGCCCGCCTGACATGGCGACGATTGGTTTCCCTGCTCGGCGATCCCGATCACGGCGTCATCGCCGTGACCGACTCCGGCCACGGAAGATGCGCCGCAGCAACGGCTCTCGAACTCGCCGCAGCAGCACACACGCGGAGGAGCAGCGCACTCCTCGTCGATCTCGACCTCGACTCCCCGGAACTGACGCGACGTCTCGGCGGCGGCGACCGTCCCGGGGTCGCCGAGGTCCTGCTCGGCGACGCCAGCGTGTCCACTGCGGTGTCGGAGGGCCCGTGGGGACCGACACTCACCGCCGGGTCGGCTGCCGGACGATCCGCCGCTCCGCTCCAGGTCTCGAAGCCGGGTGACCTGATCGACCGCCTGCGGGCAGACCATCAGTGGGTGATCCTCGTCGTCCCACCGATTCGTTCGGGCGCTCGCGCATGCGACGTCCTGGAGGATTGCGATGCAATCGTCCTGACCATTCGGTACGGGGTCACGACCGAAGCGGAACTGCAGGAGTCCGCGCTGCTGCGGCCGCCCCGGCCGGCGGCAGGCCTTGTCGTGTGTTCGAAGCGCGAGCGCGGTGTGTCCGCATCCGGCGACGCGGAGATCCAGGAAAGGATGCGTGCGACGTGACTGCGGCAAAGTTTTTCGGTGAGGTGCGACGTCACTGGGTGTTGTTCGGTGCGGTCGTCGTGGCCTGCGTCGGGATCGGAGTTGGCGTGTCTCTCCTGACCCCGACTCGGTACGTCTCGACCACGCAGCTACTGGTGTCGTCCCATGCCTCCATCACCGCAACCACCTACGACGAATCCGCTTTGGTGTGGGACCGCGTCAACTCGTACGTCGCATTGCTCACCAGTGACGTGGTCGGTCAGCGGGTGGTCGATGCGCTCGGGTTGCCGATGTCGGCAAAGGAGTTCACGGCCGACATCAACCCCACGATCGTCCCGCCGCGGACCTCGGTGATCGATGTTGCGGTGGCCGCCGACTCGCCGGAGGAGGCACGACAACGGGCCGATGCCGTGGCCAGAGAGTTCGTGTCCTACACCAAGGCACTCGAAGCGCCCGCCGGAGTCGACGCTCAACACATCGAGACCACGGTTGTGTCCACGGCGAGCGACCCACACCGGAGCCTGCCGGGGACGTGGGCGTTCGCACTGCTCGGACTGCTCACCGGCCTGGTCCTCGGCGGCATCGCGGTGTGGGTCCGAAGCCGCATCGACCCGGTCGTCCGGACCACGGACCGGGCCACGGAGATCTCGGGCCTGCCGGTTGTCGGAACTGTCGCCCCAGACCCCACCACCGGGGAGGACGACGAGGGATACTTCCGGCTCCGGACACGACTGCGCACCGTGCCCGGCCGCACCGGCACCCATGCCGAGGATCGGATGTGGCTGATCACCTGCGCGGCCGGAGAGGCCGGCGAGGCGTCTGACGTGGCGACGAGCCTGGGACGTGCCCTCGCCAGGTACGGCGACGACGTCCTGCTCATCCGGACGGCCGATTCCGGCCCGGGCGACGGACCGGGACTGTCCGACGTCCTGACCGGCTCGACTCCGATCGACCAGTCGATTCGTGTCGAGGCCGCCGGCCTTCCGGACCTGTTGCCCGCCGGGTCGGAGCCGGACATGCACGAGCTGCTGGCCGGGACCGGCATGCGTGACCTCGTCGCGCAGCTGCGCGGCCGCTACCGGCACCTGGTGGTGGATGCGGAACCGGTGCTGTCGACGCCGGCCACGGAGGTACTGAGCGAGTATGCCGACGGCGTACTGATCGTGGTGGCCACCGGCACCACCACCCGCCGTGACCTGGTCGCGGCCGTCGATAGACTGCGAGCGGTCGATGCCCCGCTGACCGGAATCGTGACCTGCGAGCCGCCGGTGACCGGTCCTCCCGAGGTTCTCCCGCCGGACGCGACCGACTCGGACCGGGGCGTCCCCAATAGACTCCAGGTATGACTGCGTTCGCCGGATTCCCAGTCGCCGCGCTGGACTTCTACGAGGATCTCGAGTCGGACAACAGCAAGAGCTTCTGGACCGCCCACAAGCCGGTCTACGAGGCGTCGGTGCGCGCACCGATGCTGGCCCTGCTGGAGGCGCTCGAACCGGAGTTCGGGTCCGGCAAGATCTTTCGCCCCTACCGCGATGTGCGGTTCGCCAAGGACAAGTCGCCCTACAAGACGCATCAGGGCGGCTACGTGGAGGCGTGCCCGGGCGCCGGGTTCTATGTACAGATCGACGCGCGGGGCCTGTTCGTCGCCGGTGGGCACTGGGCCCACACCCCGGAGCGGGTCGCGCGCTACCGGTCCGCGGTCGATGCCGACCTGCGCGGCGGGCAGCTCGAGAAGATCACCGGAGATCTCGAAGCGGCGGGGTTCGAGATCGGCGGCGAGACGCTCAAGACCGCGCCGCGTGGCTACACCGCGGATCATCCGCGGATCGAGTTGCTTCGGCACAAGTCGCTGACCGCGGGGCGGCTGTTCACCTCCCCCGGCTGGATCGACAGCAAGCGCACGCTGAAAGAAGTCCGCTCCTCCTGGGACGCGATGCGCCCGCTCGTCGACTGGTTCGCCGACGTCCTCGGCTGAAACCCCTCGACGGCCGATGCCGCCGCCGACGCACGACTGTGACGCAAACCGCTTGCGCGACAACTGTTTGCCTGTTCACGGCCGGACGGGGAACGCAAGCGAACATGAGATTGATCACGGCCGGAGGCAGAACCCCAGGTGCAGTGCCGAGCCGGTGTGAAGGGTCGCGAAGGTCTGCTTTATTGTCATGCGTCGTGATTGACGCGCAGACTCTCGATGTTCCGGCCGTAACCACGAAGATGCAGACGGGCCGACGTTGGGTTCCCGGAGCGTGCGTCTGGTGCGGAGACGAAGATGCGGTCGACATGTACCGCAACGAGCCGCGGTGCGGCACCTGCCGCGAGAAGGAAGAGATCATCGAGGGCGCGCGCCGGTTCCTCGGCATGTACGGTCTGCGTCCGCTCGGTGGCACCTTGCAGTCGGACGACGAGGAAGAGCGTGAGTGGCGCGTCAATGCCCGCGACGCCCGTCAGGTGCTCAATCAGATCAAGCTCGCGACGCCGCCCGACCCGGCCCTGGTCCGCAAGGCGCTGCGTCCCCGCGCCGCGGCCGTCGTCGCCGAGTCCCCCACTGCCGCACCCCGCTCCGCGTCCGCGAGCGGTTCGGCTTCCCCGGCCCGCAGCACCCGCACGGCGGCCACTCCGCCGCCGGCTCCGGTCCGCTCCGATGCCGTGGACCTCGAGGAGATCCAGTCGCGGGCCCTGGCCCTGTTGGACCAGATGACCCAGGTCGACGCCCAGCTGGCGCAGGTGGCGGATCAGGCCGGCCTGGCGGCGCGGGCGCGGCGCAGCGACCTGGAGAAGCAGAAGGCGACCATCATGCGCACCCTCGGCGCGCTGGAGAAGGCGCGACTGAGCGCCCAACGCTAGGGCACGATGGAACGGTGACCATCGAGATCCGCGACGCCCGCGACGAGGACCTGCCCGGCATCCTGGAGATCCACAACGAGGCAGTCCGCAACACCACCGCCATCTGGGACGAGGAGACCGTCGACGTCGCCGACCGCCGGGCCTGGCTCGAGGACCGGCGCAGGCAGGCGTTCCCCGTGATCGTCGCGATCTCGGGGGGCCGGGTCGCCGGCTACGCCTCGTACGGGGTGTGGCGGGCCAAGAGCGGCTACCGGCACACGGTCGAGAACTCCGTGTACGTGCATCCGGACCATCACCGGCGCGGGATCGCGTCCGCGCTGATGACCGAGCTGATCTCGCGCGCCCGCGCCGGCCGGATCCACGTCATGGTCGCCAGCATCGAGTCCGGCAACACCGTCTCGATCGCCCTGCACGAGCGATTCGGCTTCACGGTGGTCGGCGTCATGCCCGAGGTGGGGGTCAAGTTCGGCCGCTGGCTGGACATGACCTACATGCAGATGATCCTGTAGTTCACCGCCGCGGCAGGCCGCGAATTCACCGCCGCGGCAGGCCGCGAATTCACCGCCGCGGCAGGCCGCGAATTCAACGCCGCGGCCTGCCGCGATCGAACTCGGTTCCGCCCCACACCCCGGACTGCGCGGTGACGACGGCGAAGTGAGCACACTGCAATCGGATCGGACATCCGGCGCAGACAGTGCGGGCGTGCACGAAGTCGTCGGCGGGGTACGGGAACCAGCTCTCGGGGTTCGGATCGTCGCGGCAGGCGGCATCGCGCCACCGGGTGGGGTCGTCGAGGGACAGCGCCGTTGTCACGGCTGCTCCTTTCGTGTCCGAATGTGGCTCAGACGGCGGCCAGGCGGCGCCAGATCCGGTCCTGCGCCTTGTCGATGTGGTTGGGCACCTTGGGTTCCCACAGCAGGGACATCCCGGCCTCTTCGGGAGTCCGGTCGGCCTTGCGCTGATTGCACGGGTGGCAGCAGGCGACGAGGTTCGACCAGCTGTTGGCACCACCGCGACTGCGCGGTAGCACGTGGTCGATGGTCGTGGCCGCCGGGCTGGCGCAGTAGGCGCAGCTGTGCCGGTCGCGCCGGAACACGCCCGCGTAGGTCGCACGACTGTGGTCGGTGACGGTGTGGACATGCGGTACGTATACGTACTCGAGCAGCCGGATCGTCGCGGGGAGTGGTATCACGGTGTGCTGAGAACGGATCGGGACGGCCGGGTCGTGGTCGGCAACGGATTCGGCCGCACCGACGGCGAGGAGCGTGACGGCGCGTTCGGCGGGAACCTCGCACAGGGCCTGGTAGGTGGCGTTGAGCACGAGGACGCGGGTTCGGTGCCAGGTACTGGTGTCGACGGTGGTCGGTGGGGTGCGCATCGGAACTCTCGTCACTGTTCTCGGGTCGGGGTGCGGCGCCGGGAACCGTGCGGGTTCGGGCGCGTCAGGTGGTTCGGGGCTGGCTCGAGTGGGACCCGGAGTACATCTGTCGCCGAATCACGTGTGACCACAAGAGTGGCGTGTAACTACCGCGACGGGCGTGCATCTGCCGGTTCCTTTCCGCTACCGAGGCCTGGCGGGGACGCCGGCGTTCTTCGGGAGGACGCTCGGCTTGGGGGACGCCCATGGTGGCACGTTGCCGTTGGAGGTCGCATCTGATTTACCCGCACCATTCCCGGCCCGGAGCGATGACCGGGCCGCCCGAAGTCCCCGATCCCGTACTCGCGATATCCAGCGAGTCTCGGTGAGTGGGACTCGATTTCGGCGGGCTCGGTGGTCGGTTCGCGTCGCTCCGTGCGCGGACCGACCACCGGCATCGACGGCACGAACTCCCAGGTCACGCTGCCCTGAAGCAACGAGATCTAACCGTTACCCAGGCTCAACACCTCCAACCTGGGCCTTCTCAGATATTGATACGCATTGTTATGAAGTTGTTTACCTTGTGGTACGAATATCTCGGCGCTGAGACCTGCGTCACTACCCCCTCGAAACACAGGAGTAACAACATGGGATCTGTCGACGCCGACACCCTGGCCACCATCAAGCTGATCCAGCCGGTCGTTAGCGGCCTCGGCACCGTCGTTGTCGGCGCCGGTGCGGCCCTCGGCCTCGTGGGCGCCGTCGCAGGACTCGCGGCCCTCAGCTGATCCGGCCGGCCGACGACTCGTCGGCCGTAGCTTGATTCTGTTCACGCCCAACCGGATCCGTCGTCGCCCCCCTCAATGTTGACGGATCCGGTTTCGGCGTCTCACCCCACTCGGTCGGCGAGGATGAGCGCGAAGCGCTCCCCGGAATCGGTCCACACCCGATCGCTGCCGAAACCCGCGGCGTCGAGCTCCTTGCAGATGCCCTCGACCCGGAACTTCGCGGAGATCTCGGTCCGCATCTGCTCCCCCTCCGCGAAGGTCACGTGAAGGTCGAGCGCCGGAATCCGAACCTTGACCGGTTCGACCGCCTCCACCCGCATCTCGATCCACTCGTTGCGTGAATCCCACAGGGCCACATGCCGGAACCTCGACAGGTCGAAGTTCGCTCCCAGTCGCTCGTTCAGCACCGACAGCACGTTCAGGTTGAATTCCGCAGTCACCCCGGCCGCGTCGTCGTACGCCGGCACCATGACCGAAGGATCGGTCACCAGACCGACACCGAGCAGCAACTGCTCCCCCTCCTCGAGCACCTCGGCGACGGACCCCAGGAACTCCGCCCGGTCGTCAGGCACCAGATTCCCCAGCGTCCCACCGAGAAACGCGATCATCCGCCGCCCGCCGCGCGGAAGGTTGTGCAGGGTGTCGGTGAAGTCGCTGACGATCCCGTGCACCGTCAACGACGGAAACTCCCGGGCCAGATCGTGCACCGAGGAATCCAGTGCGGCCACCGACACGTCCTGCGGCACGTACCTTTCCAGCGTCCCCCGGGCAGCGAGGGCATCGAGCAGCAGCCGAGTCTTCTCCGACGACCCGGAACCCAATTCGACCAGGATCTCGGCCGACGTCGCCTCGGCAATGTGCCCGGCACTGGCTCTCAGCAGTTCCCGCTCGGTCCGGGTCGGGTAGTACTCGGGCAGCCGGGTGATCTGCTCGAACAGCCGGCTGCCGCGGGCGTCGTAGAACCATTTCGGCGGCAGCCACTTCGGCACCGAGGTCAGCCCGATCCGGGCATCGACTCGCAGGTTCTCGTCCAGCTGTTCCGGCGACAGGTGTACCTCGATCGTCGGTTCGATCATGACCGTTTCTCCCCTTCCCTGCCCACCGTGGCCAGTTCCGTGATCCGCAGATGCCCGGGCCGGGCCTCCACGGCGTGCAGGTCCGGCACCGTCACCCAACCGTCGTGGTCGTCGATCGGCTCCGAGGCCACCAACACGCTCGCTTCCTCCACCCGGACCGACAGCGCATGATCGACCGCGGTCGCCCACACCCCGACGCCGTCGCTGAGCAACAGGTTCAGCCGCGACCGCGGTGCCGCCTCCAGCACCTCCGCGACCACCTCACGCAGCGCGTCGGCCGGCGCCGACACGGCGAGTCGCCGGCGCACCAGCGTCCACAGCAATGCCGAGTCCGTCAGCGCGGGCATCCTGAGCAGCTCCACCGCGGGGAGCCACTCGGCAAGGGCAGCAACCGAATCCGGCCAGTCATCGATTCTTCCGTTGTGGCTGAACGCCCACCGCTCGTGGGTGAACGGCGCACACGCCTCGGCGACGATGGGCATACCCTCCGTCGCAGACCTGACGGCTCCCATCACGCCCGACGACGCGACCTGGGTCAGGACACCGACGACCGCGGGGTCCGACCAGATCGGCCTCGCGTTTCGATACGCGGTCGCGCCCGGGCCACCCTCCGGCCACCACGCGACACCGAATCCATCGGCGTTGATCGTGCCGCCGCCGCGCATGTCGGTCGGCGCCCACGACTGCGTCACGAGGCTGTGCGACCCCGCGGTGAGAACATCGCCGACGGACCGCCGTGGGCCCAGGTACGCGATGTGCCTACACATCCGCGGTGACGTCTCGTGCGCAGCGGAACCCGGCGAAGATCTGCCTGCGGATCGGGTGATCCCAGTTCCGGAAGGTCCCCCGGCACGCCACCGGGTCGGTGCCGAACGATCCTCCGCGCAGCACCTTGTAGTCGCCGCCGAAGAACACCTCCGAGTACTCCCGGTACGGGAAGGCCGAAAACCCCGGGTACGGAAGAAAATCCGAGCTCGTCCACTCCCACACGTCGCCGATCAGCTGATGGACGCCGAGCGGAGACGCCCCGGCCGGGTAGGCGCCGACCTCGGCCGGTTCGAGGTGCCGCTGCCCCAGATTCGCGTTCGCCTCGGCGGGTTCCGAATCGCCCCACGGAAACCGCCGCGACTGCTGCGTCGCCGGATCCCACCGGGCCGCCCGCTCCCATTCCACCTCGGTGGGCAGGCGCCGGCCCGCCCACCGCGCGAACGCCTGCGCCTCGAAGAAGCACACGTGCACCACCGGTTGCAGCGGGTTCAGCGGAGTCATCACCCCGAACGCCCGACGCCACCACGTGCCGGACGAGTCCTGCTCCCAGAACTGCGGCGCCTCCAGCCCCGCCGACTGCCGGTGCGACCAGCCGCGCTCGCTCCACAGCTCGGGTCGTTCGTAGCCACCGTCCGCGACGAACTCCAGGTACCGGCCGTTGGTCACCGGCGCGGTGTCGATCGCGAAGGACGCCGTCGTCACCCGGTGTGCGGGACGCTCGTTGTCCAGCGCCCACGGGTCGGTCGACGTGCCCATCTCGAACCCGCCGCCGGGCACCACCACCTCCTCCGGGAGCGCCACGGCCCGTCCCGGCGCGACGGGCGCGGTCAGCACCGGCGGACCGCTGCGCAACTGGTGGGTGGCGAGCATCGTCTCGTCGTGCTGCTGCTCGTGCTGGGCGATCATCGCGAACGCGAACCCGTCCTGTTCGAGTCGCCTGCCCCGCAGCGTCGAGCGATCCAGGACCTCCCAGGACTTCTCCCGCACCTGCGCCACATACCGCCGCGCCTCACTCGGATTCAACAGCGGCAGAGCAGGTCTCGTGGATCGTGTATGCCGGAACGCGTCGTACAGGTCGTCGATGTCGTTGCGCACCGGCTCGCGTCCACCGACGTCGCGCACCAGCCACAACTCCTCCTGGTTGCCGATGTGTGCCAGGTCCCACACCAGTGGTGACATCAGCGGCGAGTGCTGCGCGACCAGATCGAAGTCGTCGACCGAGTCGGTCAACGCGCGACTGCGGTCACGCGCCCGGGTCAGGTGCGCCGCGAGGATCTCGCGGGTCGCCTCGCTCATCGGTCCGTGTCCTCGGCGACGGTGCGGCCCCGACGACATCGCCGGGAGGCGAGGCCGAGGTCGTCGGCGTAGCATGCGGATCCGGACGCCGCGAGGTCGAGCAGATCTGCTGCGGCGGCACGTAATTCGTAGTCCCGCAGGCCACATTCGGCGGCGTCGCGCCAGCGTCCCGCGGTGCCCGCTGCCAGCGCGGTCGCCTCCGCGATCGTCGCCGGGTCGCCGAGCAGCGCGCCGATCGCCGCGATCGGAACCCGCCACGACCCGCCCGGCTGCGCGTCGAGATACCGGACCTCCAGGTGACCCGCGGCGCGGACGGGCGGGAAGAGGGTGGTCAGGTGGTAGTCCAGGTCGTCCCGGCCGGGTCGCCGACCGATCTCCGAATCAAGTTCGCCGGAAAGCCAATCCGCGAAACTCGCGTCCCCTGCGACCGACCAGTCGTCCGGCCGGTCCTCGGACCCGCCGCGGACGCACAGCAGTGGTGCATCCAACGCCCAGCGCGCGTAATCGTCGATCGGATCGGCCAGCGGCGGCGGATCGGTACGTCCGCGATCGAGTTCGAGCCACGACCGCATCCGCTGCGAAGACCACGTCCCGGCCGGGATGCCCCGCAGCCGGGGCGAACACGCAAACGCTGCCAGCAGCGCCGGACCGACCGCGTACAACGCCGTCCAGCGGGCCGCGACCTCGCCGGTGTCGGTGCCGGCATCGACACTGACCTGGGTGGCGGTGGTGTTGCACATCATCAACCGCCCGAACGGACCGATCCGGTCGAAACGCCTCTGCATCGCCGCATATCTCGGTGCGGGGAGGATCCGCTCGGCCGGGCGGTCGACGTCCGCGGCCGCATCGCACGTGGTGATCCCGGCGCGGGCGAGCAGTAGGCGCAGGTGCTCGGTGTCCGATCCGAGCCCGCTGCACAGGTCGTCGACCGTGGTCAATGGCGGACTGGAGAGTTCGATCTGTCCGCCGGGCTCGAGGGTGACGCGACTGCCACCGGGCAGCGGGTCGGCCGGCGAGGTGGGGTCGATCGTGGTCGGCGCGTGTGATCCGAGTGCGTCCGTGAAATCCGAGAGGCTCGGGCGCCCGCCGTCGCGGGCGAAGGTCAGCCATTCCAGTTCGGCGCCGATCAGCGCGGGCGGGCCGAGTTTGAAACAGACCCCACCGACGTACGCCTCCGCCGCGGCCCTGGTGGTGAGCCGGGCCGATCCCGTGTGTGTGGCCATGGTCATCGCCGTGCTCCGATCCTCGGACGGCACTCGTGCGGCATGTACGGATCACAGAACGTGACCGA
Source organism: Rhodococcus sp. NPDC003348 (assembly GCF_053589375.1). NCBI lineage: Bacteria > Bacillati > Actinomycetota > Actinomycetes > Mycobacteriales > Nocardiaceae > Rhodococcus > Rhodococcus sp. NPDC003348. The sequence goes on along the minus strand of NZ_JBSFRT010000014.1, from coordinate 29,784 downwards.
GGGTAGACCGGTTCCGCCGTCCGTGTCACCCGTGCGGAAGCCGACGCCCGGGTAGCGTCGACGCCAGCCGTCGACCACCGCGGGAGGACCCGATGCTCGATCAGGACCGTGTCCGAGCCGACACACCCGGCTGCGTGGATCGCGTCTTCCTCGACAGTGCCGGATCGTCGCTGCCACCCGCACCGGTCCTGGACGAGGTGATTGCCCACCTGCGCCGGGAGGCCGAGATCGGCGGCTACCTCGCGGCGGCGGAACGCGCCGACGACCTGGCCGAGGTCAAGGTCGCGCTGGCGCAACTTCTCGGCGCCCAGCCCACCGACCTGGCGCTGGTCGAGAGCGCCACCCGCGCCTGGGCCGACTTCTTCTACGCGGTCCCCCTGTCGGCCGGTGACCGGATCCTGATCACCGAGGTCGAGTACGCGAGCAACGCCATCGCCGCGCTGCAACGCGCCCGGTCGACCGGGGCGATCGTCGAAGTGGTGCCGTCCACGCCTGCCGGCGAGATCGACCTCGACGCCCTCCACCGGATGCTCGACGAACGGGTGCGGATCGTCTCACTGGTGCACGCCCCGACCAACGGCGGGCTGCTCAACCCCGTACGGGAGGTGGTCGACCTCGCACACGGGGTCGGCGCGCTGGTGCTGCTCGACGCCTGCCAGTCGGTCGGGCAGGTGCCGATCGACGTCCACGACCTGGGCGTCGACGCCCTGTCCGCCACCGGGCGCAAGTGGTTGCGAGCTCCCCGCGGCACCGGCTTCCTCTACCTGCGCCCCGAACTGGCCCGGACGATGGAACCTGCAACCCTCGACCTGCACGGCGCACAGTGGGCGGAGGAATCCGGGTACCGGCTCGCGCCGGACGCCTCCCGATTCGAGTTCTGGGAATGCTCGGTCGCGGGCCGCCTCGGTCTCGGTGCCGCGGTCCGCTACCTCCTCGACCTCGGGGTCGACGAGGTCGAGGCCGCGGTGTCGGCGAGAGCGGAGTTCGCCCGCACCGAGCTCGCGGCACTGCCCGGGGTCACCGTTCGCGACCTCGGCGGTCACCGCACCGGCATCGTCTCGTTCACCGTCGACGACCTCGACCCCAACAGCGCACGAGAAGCGCTGGCGGACAGGAAGATCACCGTCACGGTGAGCGGCCGCGGTTCGACGTTCGTCGACATGACCCGCCGGGGGCTCGAGGGCGTGCTGCGCGCGTCCCCGCACTACTTCAACACCTTCGACGACCTCGAGCGCCTGGTCGCGGCGGTCGCGGGACTGTGACCGGCCACGATCCACACTCTCCGTCCCGTGCTCCGGACGCTAGCGTTGAGGTGTGCCGAGCACGGTGACTCTGTTCCTCGCCGGGGACGTGATGACCGGACGGGGTGTCGATCAGATCCTGCCGCATCCGGGCAACCCACAGCTGCGCGAAGGACTGGTGCGGGACGCCCGAGACTACGTCGCACTGGCCGAACGGAGGAACGGTCCGATCCCACACCCGGTCGGATTCGACCACCCATGGGGTGTCGCGCTGTCCGTGCTCGACGGCGCCGAGCCGGACGCACGGATCGTCAACCTCGAGACATCGGTCACCACGTCGCGGAACTACGCGCCGGGCAAGGGCATTCACTATCGGATGCACCCGGAGAACATCGGGGTGCTCGACATCGCGAGGATCGACGTGTGCGCGTTGGCGAACAATCACGTCCTCGACTTCGGCAGGCGCGGACTGCTCGAGACCGTGGACGTGCTGGAGTCCGCGGGTCTGCGGCCCGCAGGCGCCGGCCGCGACGACCGCCGCGCGTGGGCGCCGGCGACGATCCCTGTTGGTTCGGGTCGGGTCCTGGTGTGGTCGACGGGATCGGCGTCCAGCGGAATCTCCCGCCGGTCCGCGGCCGCTCCGGGGCGTCCCGGGGTGGCAATGCTGCCGAACCTGTCGGACGCGACCGCTGCCCATGTGCTCGACCGGATCGACGCGATCCGTGGCCCCGCCGACCTCGTGGTTGTCTCGGTTCACTGGGGATCGAACTGGGGATACGACGTTCCCGGCGACCAGGTTCGGTTCGCGCACCGACTCGTCGACGGCGGTGTCGACGTCGTGTACGGCCACTCGTCGCACCACCCGCGGCCGGTCGAGATTCATCACGGGCGCCCGGTGCTGTACGGCTGCGGTGACCTGATCAACGACTATGAGGGCATCGGCGGGTACGAGCGGTTCCGGGACGATCTGCGGCTGCTGTACCTGCCGGTCTTCGCCGCGGACACGCGGGAACTGCGGGAGCTGCGGATGGTGCCGGTGCGGGCCCGGCGCATGCGGCTCGAGCACGCAACCCGGGAGGAGGCTCGGTGGTTGAGGGAGACTCTCGGGGTGGGCGACGCGAGCCGTCACGGGGTGTGGATCACCCCGTGACGGCTCGTCGGTATGTTTCGATCCGCGCCCGTGCCCCGGGCTCGACGCGGAAAGCGGGTCAGCTCAGGTGGTGGACTTCCTGCATCCCGTAGACCGGGGTCGGGATCCCCTCGTAGCGGGCCTTGAGCTGGAGGGCCAGGTACAGCGAGTAGTGCCGGGACTGGTGCAGGTTGCCGCCGTGGAACCAGAGCGCCTCCTGCTGGGTGGGCTTCCACATGTTGCGCTGCTCGCCCTCCCACGGCCCCGGATCCTTGGTGGTGTCCGACCCGAGGCCCCAGCACTTGCCGACCCTGTCGGCGATCTCCTGGCCCATCAGGTCGGCGGCCCAGCCGTTCATCGATCCGTAGCCGGTCGCGTAGACCACCACGTCCGCTTCGAGTTCGGTACCGTCCTCGAGGATCACGGACGTCTCGGTGAGTTCACGAACGTTGCCGTGTGCGAGCTTGATGTCGCCGTTCGCGACCAGCTCGGCGGCGCCGACGTCGATGTAGTAGCCCGACCCGCGGCGCAGGTACTTCATGAACAGGCCGGACCCGTCGTCCCCCCAGTCGTGTTCGAAGCCGACCGACTCGAGACGGTCGTAGAAGTCCTTGTCCCGCTGCCGGATCGCGTCGTAGACGGGGATCTGGAACTCGTGCATGATCCGGTACGGCATCGACGCGAACGTCAGATCCGCCTTGTGCGTGGTCATTCCGGCAGCCAGGGCCCTCTCGGAGTAGAGGTCGCCGAGCCCGAGTTCCATCAGCGAATCGGACTTGACGATGTGCGTCGAGGACCGCTGCACCATCGTCACATCCGCGCCGTGCTCCCACAGTGCGCCGCAGATGTCGTGGGCGGAGTTGTTGGCGCCGATCACCACGGCCTTCTTGCCCGCGTAGGCGTCCGGGCCGGGATGCGCGCTGGAGTGGTGCTGGTCGCCCGTGAACTTCTCCATGCCGGGGAAGGACGGCACGTTTGCCTTGCCGGACATGCCGGTCGCCAGCACCAGCTGCCTGGGCCGCAACGTGATCGGCTCACCGTCCCGCTCCACCTCGACCGTCCACACCCCGAGCTTCTCGTCGTAGGACGCGGACGTGCAGCTGGTCTTGGACCAGTACGGCACCTCCATCACCTTCGTGTACATCTCGAGCCAGTCGCCGATCTTGTCCTTCGGCGCGAACACCGGCCAGTTGGCGGGGAACGGCAGGTACGGAAGGTGGTCGTACCAGACCGGGTCGTGCAGGCACAGCGACTTGTAGCGCCCCCGCCACTGGTCGCCGGGACGGTCGTGCTTGTCCAGCACCAGGGTCGGCACCCCGAGCTGACGCATGCGGGCGCCGAGAGCGATGCCGCCCTGACCACCGCCGACGATCACCACGTACGGCTGGGTCGTGTACCCGAGCTCGCGTTCCTCGATCTCCCGTCGCTCGGACCAGGTCACCCGGTCCCGGTCGGCGCCGTGCTCGGCACCCTTCGGCCGGCGCACGCCCAGCCCCTCCTCGTGGCCCTTGAGCTCCTGAAGCGTGGTCAGCAGCGTCCACGCCCCCTCGTCGCCGAGTCGCAGGTGGCCCTCGCCGCGCCCGGTTGCGGTCTCGAACGCGATCCACGCGGTCACCACACCGTCCGCCTCGGTCGGCACCTCGATCGTGTGGAAACCGGACGGGTCGGTGTCGTCGAGGCGATCGCGGAGCATGTCCGTGACGCCGTCCCGGCCCTCGACCGTCGTGATGTTCCACGTGAACGAGACCAGGTCACGCCAGAAGCTGTCGGTGGCGAAGAGACCGGCCGCGGCATCGACATCGCGGGCCGCGAGCGCGGACTCGAACGCCGCCAGCCAGGCGTCGACCCGCTGCTGGGGGGTACCGGTGCCGTATCGAGTCGCCACCACGCTCCCCGCCGCTTCGCTCGTGACCGGTTCGAGTGTCTGAGTCATGGCGCAATCCCTTCCGTTTGCCGTGTGATGCAGAGCACACCGCGTCCCGGGCCGGGCAACAAGCGTTGCAGCGCGTTGCATCACACGGCCGGGGACTGTGACACCCGCCACAGCACGGCCTATGCTCGCGGGACCAGCAACGAAAGTGGAGGTCGTGGGCAATTTCAGTGCCACGGGTTACGGGGCGATCGAGCCGGGTACGGACCTGTCCCGGTACGCCCGTGACCTGGTCCGCATGCACGAGGCGGTGATCGGCGGGGGCCGCTCCGCGCTGCAACCACGCGCGGTGGTGCAGCGGTCGTGGAGTCGGGTTCTCGGCTCCGGACTCGCCCCGGACGGCGCCAACACCCGCTCGCTACTCCCCCTCGACGAGATCGAAGGGCGCCGTAGGCGCTCCGCGTTGGCAGAGGTGATCGCCGATCTGGACCAGGTGATCTCCACGGTCGCCGAGGTATCGCACATGCTCATGGTCGTGGCCGACGCCGACGGCGTCATCCTCTGGCGCTCGGGTTCGGCGAAGGTGCGCAGTCGCGCCGACTCACTCGGGTTCCGGGAGGGCGCCGACTGGACCGAGACCACCGTCGGCACCAACGCGATCGGCACTGCACTGACGGAAGCCGCTCCGGTGCAACTGTTCTCAGGGGAACACTTCGAGCAGTCCCAGCATCCCTGGTACTGCACCGCCGCCCCGATCCACGACCCTCGCACAGGCGAACTGCTCGGTGTCGTCGACGTCAGCGGTCCCGCACTGACGCTGCACCCCGCCGTCACCGCCCTCGTCGAGACCGCCGTGCGACTGGCGGAAGCACAACTGTGGCGGCACCACCAGTCGAACCTGGAACGCCTGCGTTCGGTGGCCGCGCCACTGCTGGCGTCGACGTCCGGGCCCGTCCTCCTCGTCGACGAGCACGGCTGGGTCGCGCAATCCTCCGGAGTCGCGGCCACCAAACGGATCGCCGCACCCCGGACCGACCGCACCCTGACCGTCCCCGGCCTGGGCGTGTGTACCCCCGAACGCATCGGCGACGGCTGGCTGGTGCGACCGGACGGCCCCGGCACCCGCATCGCGATGGAACTCGACCTGTCCGGACCGCCGGTCGTGGTCGTGACCGGCTCCGAGTCCACCTGGCGCGCCCCTCTGCCGCGACGTCACGCGGAGATCCTGCTGCTGCTGCACCACAGCGGCCCTCGGGGTCTGTCCGTCACCGAACTGAGCTCCGGCATCTACGGCGACCCGGACCACGCGGTCGCGGTGCGAGCGGAGATCTCCCGACTGCGCCGCGCACTCGGATCCGTGGTCGACGGCCGTCCGTACCGGCTCGCAGACTCCGTGCAGTTGCGACTGGTCCTCGGGGACGCGGAACGCCTCGCGGACTGCGCATTCGTCCTGCAGTCCACCAGTCCCGGCATCCGTGCGCTCACCGGTGGATAGCGGGCATTCCCCTCGTCGGGTATGCTGTCCTGCGTTGTCTCGGCGAGGGTGAACCCGCATGCGCAGGCTCACCGTGATCGACGCGGCCATGGCTACTCCTTCGAGCAGTGCTCCGGGGCCGTGCGCGTCCGTCTGCCCCCGTCGAGCCGGCACCCCAAGCAAATTCTGATGTGATCCGTAGGAGCCATTCCCCATGTCGACCGACGTCAACAACCTCAAGGCCGCCGTCCGCACCGAGTTCGGCAAGGGTGCTGCCCGCCGTGCCCGCCGCGACGGCAACGTTCCCGCCGTGCTGTACGGCCACGGCACCGAGCCGCAGCACCTGAGCGTGAACGCCCGTGAGTTCGCCGCCATCCTGCGCGCGCACGGCACCAACGCCGTCGTCACCCTGGACATCGAGGGCACCGAGCAGCTCGCGCTGACCAAGTCGGTCGTCGTGCACCCGATCCGCCGCCACATCGAGCACGCCGACCTGCTCGTCGTGAAGAAGGGCGAGAAGGTCACCGTCGAGGTTCCCGTCGTCCTCACCGGTGAGGCCGCTTCCGGCGCCCTGGTCACCCAGGACGTCACCACCATCAAGCTCGAGGCCGAGGCCCTGCACATCCCCGAGCAGATCGAGATCTCCATCGAGGGCGCCGAGGCCGGCACCCAGATCCTGGCCGGCGGCGTCGAGCTGCCCGCCGGTGCGGCCCTGCAGGACGACGCCGAGCTGCTGCTCGTCAACATCGTCGAGGCCCCGTCCGCCGAGTCCCTCGAGGGCGAGGGTGCAGGCGAGGAGGGCGCCGCGGCTCCCGCCGAGGCCGCTGCCGAGGGCGAGTCGGAGGCTTAGTCTCCCAACCTCGGAACACATCAGTTGACGTCGACGACGCGTCGCCCACTCCGGGCGGCGCGTCGTCGCGTTTCATCAGGACAGGAACTTGAGCGTTGAGCGAGCCGAACGACACCGCACTCGTCGTCGGGCTGGGCAACCCCGGACCCCAGTACGAGAAGACCCGGCACAACATCGGATTCATGGTCGTCGAGACCCTGGCGGACCGGGAGCGGTCCCGCTTCGGCGTCCACAAGAAGTCCGGCGCCGACGCCGTCACCGTCCGCATCGCGGGCCGTCAGGTGATCCTCGCGAAGCCCCGGTCGTACATGAACCTGTCCGGTAAGCCGGTCGCCGCGCTCGCCCGCTTCTTCTCCGTCGACCCCGGCAACATCGTCGTCGTGCACGACGAACTCGACCTCGATTTCGGCACCCTGCGCCTGAAACTCGGGGGCGGAGAAGGCGGCCACAACGGCCTGCGGTCCATCTCGCAGGCCCTCGGCACCAAGGACTACCTGCGCACCCGCGTCGGCATCGGACGCCCGCCCGGCCGCATGGACCCCGCCGACTACGTGCTCAAGCCGTTCTCGTCGGTGGAGCGCAAGGAACTGGACCTCGTCCGCGAGGAGGCCGCCGACGCCGTCGAACTGCTGCTGCGCGTCGGACTGGAGGCGGCGCAGAACCAGCTGCACTGACACCTGATCGCGTAGCCGACTACGCGTGTGCCGCTCCTCGGTGGGCCGGACGATGAAGTTCCTTCGCCCCACGACTCGGGACAACTCCCGAGGCCAGGGACACCACCCACGAGGAAGGGACACGTCATGAAACTCTTCGCGCCTCTCGCAATCGGGGCGGTCCTCGCGCTGCCCCAGTTCGCGGTCGCACCGGCCGCGACCGCCCAGAACCAGGGACCCGACGTCCCCGCGATCTGGCTGACCACCTATCGACAGTCCATCGTGTGCGGCGACGGCGTCTGTGCCCCGGTGGGTGACGGCGTCGCCCGGGTGAGGATCAACGGCGACCATTTCACCGTAAAGAGCCCGGTCGACCTCGCCGTCCGGCGGTCCGACGGCACGGCCTCCACGTTCACCACGACGACCCAGACCCTGCCCGGATTCGTCGCCGGCGCATTCAGCTACGAGTCCTCGGTGCTCGACGACTGCGACGGAAACACCGACGCCTACGTCCGGGCGCGCGACATCGCGTCCAACCGCTGGTCCGCCGAGGTTCCCGTCAGCGACGCCTGCGCCACCTCGTGATCGCTCGGCTCGTCACGTTCCTCGGCACGAATCCGAGCCACACCGCACCTCGCCCGCTGCGCCCGCCGAGTGCTCGAGGGCGGGCGACGAGCGCTCCCACAGCCCTTCTCGCAGCTCCAATCACCTACGCGGGCACCGTTGCAGGTGTGCTCATCCACGCAGCTTGCGCCGCAACAGCTTCCCCGTCGCCGACCGGGGCAGGGCTCCGACCAGCTCCACTTCGCGCGGGTACTTGTAGGCCGCCAACCGCTCCCGGCAATAGTCGACGAGGTCGCCCTCGGTGACCGTGCTCCCGGGGCGCGTCACGACGAAGGCCTTGGCCGACTCGCCCCGGTAGTCGTCGGGGATACCGACGACCGCGGCCTCCGCAACGTCGGGATGCCCCGCGAGCACCAACTCGACCTCGTGCGGCCAGATCTTGTATCCGGCGGCGTTGATGACGTCCTTGCTGCGGTCGACGACGTAGAACCAGCCGTCGGCGTCCATGAACCCGATGTCGCCGGTACGCAACTCGCCACCGGTCAGCGCCGCCGCGGTCGCCTCCGGGTCGTCCCAGTACGAACCGATCACCTGCGGACCGCTCGTGACCAGCTCGCCGATCTCACCGACGGGGAGATCGCGACCGTCGTCGTCGACAACCCGGACCATGGTGTTCGACACCGGCACCCCGACCGACAGCACCCCGGTCTCCGGATCGACGGGTGCACGCGACTCGGGCGGCACGATGTGCGTCGGCGACGTCGTCTCGGTCTGTCCGTACACGTTGCGGATGTAGCCACCGAGCGCGGCCTCGAGCCGGTCCGCGACGACGGGATCGACCGGCGCGCCGCCCGAATAGCGCAGCCGGAGTGACGTCATCTCGGCCGCGGTGATGTCGGATTCGTCGGCGAGCGCGATGTAGGCGGTGATCGCCGCGACCGCGAATACGGGGCGATGTTCCCGGATCGCGTCGGCGATCACCCCCGGATGAATGCGATGGGTCAGCACGACAGGCGATCTCAGCAGCATCGCGAGCGTGACGGCACCGACGAGGCCGGTCACGTGGAACACCGGTGCCAGCGCCAGGATCGGTTCCCCCGGACCCACTCCCGTCCAGGCGCGGTACATCTGGGTGCTGAACGTCAGGTTCGCGTGGCTGATCCGCGCGCCCTTCGGGAACCCCGTCGTTCCCGAAGTGCCCAGCAACACGGCCACATCGCCGGGTCCGACCGGACGCCGCTGCACGACCGCGCCGTCGTGCCCGGCGATCAGCGCGGCGAGGTCGATCGTGTCGGGTGGCCGGAGCCGCTCGACGCCCGCGAACACTCGCGGGTCGGTGCGGGACTGGCCGTCCAGCCCGGACACCGTGACCACGACGGGGACCGCGAGGTCGGGATCGGTTGCCAGGACCGGGCGGACCACCTCGACGTGCAGGTCGTCGAGCGCCAGCAATGCCGTGGGCCGGTAACGGCGCAGGAACCACTCGAGTTCGCCGGCCTTGCTCATCGGGCTGATTGCGACCGGAACACCCCCGACCTTCCAGGCGGCGACCAATCCGATCACGAACGCCGGGTCGTTCTGCACGTACAGCGCACACCGGTCCCCGGGCCGGAACCCGCGCGCCGCGAGCAGCGCGGCGAGCGCATCCGACGCCCGATCCAGTTCAGCCCATGAGATCGTGCCATCGAAGTACTGCACGGCCGGATCGTCCGAGGCCGCCGCGACCGCCGCGTCGAACATGTCCATCGCGGTACCGTATTCGACGCGCAGATGCGACGGCCGATCACCGTAGTGTGCGAGCCACGGCCGGTCGTCGTATGCGCTCACCCGACCCCCAAACTCCGTCACTCGTCCGTCCGGCCGCCGGTCCCGGCGCGATCGGACCCACGCTACCGTGTTCAGCATGGCCGAACAGAACTCGACCGGGCCCGCCGTGCGTCGGGCCCGACAGCAGTCCGGCATGACCCTGCGCGCCCTCGCCTCGGCGGTCGGCGTGAGCGTCGGGACCATGAGCGCGATCGAGAACGGGAAGGTGGCGCTGACGATCGACCGCCTGCACGAGATCGCCAGACACCTCGGCGTCCCCTCCGCCCGCCTACTCAGCCCACCCCCGGACCGGGCACCGATCGGAGGACCGGCGACTCCCGGCGACACGGACTGGCGACGCTTCTCCGCACTCGACCTCGACCCGGCGCTCCGGGCGGCCGTCGAGGTGTTCACGGACCTCGGCTACCACGGCGCCACGATGCGCCTGGTGGCGACCGCCGCAGACAGCAGCGTGGCCGGCATCTACCACTATCACCGCAGCAAGCAGCACCTTCTTGCGACGTTGGTGACGCGGACGATGGAGGACATCGAGTGGCGTGTCGCGGCCGCCGATGCCGAGGGGCGGGCCCCGGCCGAGAAGTTCGCCCTCATGGTCGAAGCGCTCGCCCTGTGCCATGCGGTCCGCCGGGACCTGGCCTTCATCACCGCCACCGAGATGCGGAGCCTCGAGGAGCCCGTCCGCGGCACCGTCGCGGACGCGCGCCGACGCCTGCAGGCACGGCTCGACGCCGCGGCGGTCGCCGCCACCGCCGACGGGACCTTCACGACACCCGACCCGCGCGGCACGGCCCGGGCCGTGACGACCCTGTGCATGGCACTGACCTACTGGTACTCCCCCACCGGACCGATGACCCCGGCCGAGGTCGCCCGCGACTACGCCGGTCACGCGCTGGCGATGATGCAGGTTCAGCCTCGCTGAACATCGAGATCCGCTGACCGCCAATCATTTTCGCGTTCCGCCACCCCCTTGACGGCGGCTCGATTCGGTGTGATCCTGATCTCACTGAACCGTTCGAACGATCGATCGGATAGTTCAGTTCCGCAGGATCGACTCACTGAAGAGGTGCCGATGTCCACCACGCCCGATCTCACCGAACTTCTCGCCGACTCCCCGTCCAACTGGGGCAAATGGGGCGCCGACGACGAGGTCGGCAGCCTGAACTACCTGACCGCCGAACAGGTTCTGAGCGGCGTCGGCCTCATCCGGAAGGGCGCCCTGTTCACCCTCCAGCGCCTCATCGGGGATCCCAACGGCGACCCGGTGTGGCCCGGCCGCAGCCCGGCGACCCGGGAGATGATCCTCGACGAGTCCGACTGGGACGAGGGCGGCGAGGGCCCCGAGTTCCCCGGCGGGTTGCACTACGCCGACGACAAGATCAACGCATTCCTGCAGGGCAGCACACAGTACGACGCACTCGGTCATGTCTGGTACGACGGCCGGATCTACAACGGGTACGACGCCCGCACCACCGTCGGCGGCCTGGACAAGGCCAGCGTCGAGCCGATCGCCCAGCGCGGTGTCGCCGGCCGTGCGGTACTGCTGGACATGGCCCGCTTCCGGGGTGTGGAGCATCTGGGCGCGGGGGAGACATTCGACCACACCGACCTCGAAAAATGTGCCGCCGCACAGGGAATCGAGATCAAGCCGCGCGACATCATACTGATCCGCACCAATCACCTCGAGCTGTTCTTCCAGGATGCGGATGCCTTCTACGGCGATTTCTGCGAGCCCGGCCTGGTCTACTCCCCCGAGCTGGTGCAGTGGTTCCAGGACAAGGAGATCCCGAACCTCGTCACCGACACGATCGCCAACGAAATCACCACCGACCCGCACAACGGCGTCGCCCTCGTGCTGCACAACGCACTCATGCGCAACCTGGGAATCGCGTTCACCGAGATCTGCGACCTGGAGAAGCTCGCCGAGGACTGCGCCGCTGACGGTGTCTACGAGTTCTTCTACGTCGCAGCACCGTTGAAGATCCACCGCGCCAGCGGTGCCCCGGTGAACCCGGTGGTGATCAAGTGACCTACACCGACCGGCCGTGGCTGGCCCGGTATCCGGAGGGCATCCCCTCCGACATCGAGGCCGAGCACGCCACCGCGCTCGAGGTCTTCGACGCGGCGGTGGCGTCGGACCCCGATCGGCCCTTCCTGCACTACTTCGACGCGACGCTGACCTTCGCCGACGTCGACCGGGCCGCGAACGCGCTCGCCGCAGCACTGGTCGCGGACGGGTTCGCCGCGGGGGAGCGACTCGCGGTGTACGTGCAGAACAACCCCTCCTATGCGATCGGCCTCGTCGCGGCCTGGAAGGCGGGCGGCGTCGCGGTCGCGATCAACCCGATGAACCGCCAGCGGGAACTGACGTACATGCTGATCGATTCCGGGGCAACGGCTCTCCTCACCCTCGACGACCTGTACCGCGACGTCGCCGCAACGGTGCTCGAGACCGGGAAGACTTCGGTGCGGACGGTGTACACGACGTCCGCGCTCGACTTCCAGACACGGAACGATCCGCGCCTGTTCGATTCGGCCGAACGGCATCGCAGCGAGGGCACCGGCGACCTCGTCGAGACCGTCGCGTCGTACGACGGCACCCCACCGCCCGCACCAGCACTGACGTCCGACGACGTCGCCGTGCTCACCTACACCTCGGGGACGACCGGAGAACCCAAGGGCGCCATGAACACCCACGGAAACCTGGCGTTCAACGCGCAGACCTACCGGGACTGGACCGGGCTCGCCCCCGGCGAGGGGGTACTCGGCATCGCCCCGCTGTTCCACATCACCGGGCTCGTCGGGCACATCATGGTCGCGATGTCGGCGCGGGCACCGCTGACGCTCACGCACCGGTTCACCCCGAAGGTGGCACTCGACGCGATCCGCGAATGGAAGCCGGCGTTCACCGTCGCGGCGATCACCGCGTACAACGCACTGTCCACCGCCCCCGGTGCCACACCCGCGGACTTCCAGAGTCTGCGCGTGCTCTACTCGGGCGGCGCCCCGATCGCGCCCGCCATGGCGGACCGGCTCGAGAAGGCGTTCGGCGCCTACATCCACAACATCTACGGCCTCACCGAGACATCGTCGCCCTCCCACGGCGTCCCGCTCGGTGTCCGCGCCCCCGTCGACCCGACCTCGGGCGCCCTGTCGGTCGGCGTCCCCGTGTTCAACACGGTCGTGCGGGTCGTCGGTGAGGACGGCGAGGACGTCCCGGTCGGCGAGGTCGGCGAGTTCGTCACCTCCGGACCCCAGGTGGTGAAGGGGTACTGGAACAAGCCCGACAAGACCGCCGAGTCGATCCCGAACGGCGAACTGAAGACCGGCGACGTCGGATTCATGGACGCCGACGGGTGGTTCTACGTCGTCGATCGCAAGAAGGACATGATCAACGCCTCGGGGTACAAGGTGTGGCCGCGGGAGGTCGAGGACGTGCTCTACGCACATCCCGCTGTCCGGGAGGCCGCCGTCGTCGGTGTGCCGGACGACTACCGCGGCGAAACGGTCAAGGCCTACGTCTCCCTCCAGCCCGGCGCGTCGGTGGAACCGGACGAGATCATCGCGTACTGCAAGGAACAGATGGCCGCCTACAAGTATCCGCGCCAGGTGGAGTTCGTCGGCGAACTGCCGAAGACGGTCACCGGCAAGATCCTGCGACGGGAACTGCGGGACGTGCGCTGATCCCGCTGCCGGGTGTGGGGTTGGCCGGCGGAGGGCGCACCCCACACCCGCGCGGTGTCAGCGCAGCAGCGCCGCCGAGTGGGTGCGGCGCAGCTTTCCGGACGAGGTCTTCGGGATGCTGCCGGGGCCGAGGACCGCGACCGTGCGCGGCCGCACCCCGACCTCTGTGAACACCGCGTGCGCCACGGCGTGTTCGATGCGGTGCACCTCGGCTGGGTCGTCGATCGCGTTGGTCTCGACAGCGACAGCGAACGACTCTCGTTTCTGCCCGGCCTCGAGCCGGACCGCGACCGCGTTGCCGGGCCGGACGCCCCGGACCGTGAGCGCGGCCCGTTCGATGTCGGTCGGGTAGATGTTGCGGCCGCCCATGATGATGACGTCCTTGACCCTGCCGCACACCACCACGAGCCCGTCCTCGGTGAAGTAACCGACGTCGCCGGTGTCGAGCCAGCCGTCCTCGTCCTGCGCGGGACGAGGTCCGTCGACGGTGAGGTAGCCGGGCGTGACGGGCTTGCCGCGGACCTCGATGACCCCGACGTTGCGGGCGCTGAGTTCCCGGCGTTCCTCGTCGACCACGCGTCCCTCGAGGTCGGGCACCATCTTGCCGAGGGTGACCATCTTGCGCGCATTGTGCTTGGTGGACGGCACGGCATGCTGCATCGCCTCGAGCAGGTCCGGATCGACCAGATCGAGAACCAGCCCCCGGCCGGGTGAGGGCAACGACACCGCAAGCGTCACCTCCGCCATCCCGTAGGTCGGCGCGAGGGCCGCCTGGTCGAGGCCGAACCGCTTTCCCGCCGCCGCGAGTGCGAGCATCGTGTCGGCGTCGATGGGTTCGGCACCGTTGATCAGGCACCGCATCGTCGACAGGTCGTATGCCCCGTCCGGCGCCTGCTCGAGCCGACGGGCCAGCAGCGAGTACGCGAAATTCGGTGCGGCGGTGACAGTTCCGCGATACTTGTCCATCAACTCTGCCCACAGCAGCGGGTTGTGCAGGAAGTCGAGTGGAGTGACGCAGACGATCTCGGCGCCCATCTGCATGGGCAGCGTCAGGAACCCGACCATCCCCATGTCGTGGAACAGCGGTAGCCAACTGATCATCACGTCGGTGGTGACATCGATCTTGAGCCGGTTGAGCATCGCGTTGGCGTTGGAGTAGAAATTCGCGTGCGTGATCCGCACGGCCTTCGGCGACCCGGTGGAGCCGGAAGTCAACTGCTGCAAGGCAATATCGGATTCGAGGGCGTCCAGCGGATCCACCGCGGAGCCACCTCGCAACTCGTCGACCGTCACGACGGTGATGCCACGCGCCGCGAGCAGAGGAGCAGCGGCTCCGAACGGCTCCCCGAGCACCACGGCGTGCGCGCCGATCATCGCCACCACGACCTCGGTGTCGCGGGCCCACGCCTCGAGGTCGGTCCGCGGGGTCGGCTGGTGCAGCATCGTCAGCGCGGCACGGCGCATCCAGACGGCCTGGCACGTCGGCGCGACGTCGACGGGCAACCCCGCCAGCACTCCGACCGAGTCACCGGGACCGACCCCGACGGCGGCGAGTCCGCCCGCGATGCGGCGGGCGATGTCGTGGATCTGGTCCCAGGTCTGCCGCAGCGGCACCCCAGGTTCGCCGGTGACCACCCCTCGAATGCTGGTCGCGGACGCCTCGTACATCTCGTCGGTGAATCTGCTCATCGCGTTCTCCTCACCGGGCCGCTATACGTAATATCCCTCGATTGCCGCCGTTGTGTTACGCGCCACACCTGTCGTGGTGTTACACGCAAAGCATGCGCCCGCGGTTCGGAGGAGCGTGTCGAATCGGGCGATCCCGCGGCGGGTAATCTGGACTACCGGCGTATCGCCACTGCTCCCACGCCTGGTGAGCAGACCGAAGTCCGTCAGCAAAGGAAACTCCCCGGTGACCACCGATCCCGCATCGACGACCGCCGCCACCGACCCCGAAGTCGGCACCGCCGACGTCCCCGAGGTCGGCACCGCCGACAAGTCGGTCCGGGCACTCGCCGGGGAGGCCGGGAGACGGCGCACCTTCGCCGTCATCTCCCACCCCGACGCGGGCAAGTCGACGCTCACCGAGGCGCTCGCGCTGCACGCGAAGATGATCGCGGAGGCCGGCGCCGTGCACGGCAAGGCCGGCCGCAAGTCGACGGTGTCCGACTGGATGGAGATGGAGAAGGCCCGTGGCATCTCCGTCAGCTCCACCGCGCTGCAGTTCAACTACAAGTCCCCGGAGACCGATCCGGACGAGGAACCGAACGTCGTAAACCTCGTCGACACCCCCGGTCACTCCGACTTCTCCGAGGACACCTACCGGGTCCTCACCGCCGTCGACGCCGCGGTCATGCTGATCGACGCGGCGAAGGGCCTCGAGCCGCAGACCCTGAAGCTGTTCCAGGTGTGCCGCCACCGCGGCATCCCGGTGGTGACGGTCATCAACAAGTGGGACCGGCCCGGCCAGTCGCCGCTGGAACTGCTCGACGAGATCCAGGAGCGGATCGGCCTGACCCCGACGCCGCTGTACTGGCCGGTGGGCATCGCCGGTGACTTCCGTGGCCTGCTGCGCCGCGGCGAGGACGGCGCCCCCCGCGAATACGTCCGCTTCACCCGTACGGCCGGCGGCGCGAAGATCGCGCCCGAGGAGATCCTCGACGCCGACGGGGCCGCAGAACGAGACGGGGACGCCTGGGAGACGGCGGTCGAGGAGAGCGAACTGCTCTCGGCGTCCGGCCAGGACCACGACCAGGAGATGTTCCTCGCCGGACAGACGTCTCCGGTGATCTTCGCGTCCGCGATGCTGAACTTCGGCGTCCGGCAGATCCTCGACACCCTGGTCGCGCTCGCGCCGCCGCCGGGTGCGCGCGACGACGTGGCAGGCGCCGCGCGCGCGGTGACCGACCCGTTCAGCGCGGTCGTGTTCAAGGTGCAGGCCGGAATGGACACCGCACACCGCGACCGGCTGGCGTTCATGCGCGTCGTCTCCGGGGTCTTCGAACGCGGCATGGTCGTCACGCACGCACAGACCGGGAAGCCGTT
Source organism: Rhodococcus sp. NPDC003348 (assembly GCF_053589375.1). Classification (NCBI taxonomy): domain Bacteria; kingdom Bacillati; phylum Actinomycetota; class Actinomycetes; order Mycobacteriales; family Nocardiaceae; genus Rhodococcus; species Rhodococcus sp. NPDC003348. The sequence goes on along the minus strand of NZ_JBSFRT010000014.1, from coordinate 13,450 downwards.
CGCGACGAAGTACGCGCAGACCGTGTTCGGCCGGGAACGCTCGACCGTGGACAGCGCCTACCCCGGTGACGTCGTCGGCCTCGTCAACGCGACCGCCCTGGCGCCCGGCCACACCCTGTTCTCCGACAAGAAGGTCGAGTTCCCGCCGATCCCGTCGTTCGCACCCGAACACTTCTCGGTGCTGCGCGCGGAGAGCGCGAGCAAGTACAAGCAGTTCCGGCGCGCGGTCGAACAGCTCGACTCCGAGGGCGTCGTGCAGATCCTGCGCAACGACATCCGCGGCGATGCGTCGCCGGTGATGGCGGCGGTCGGCCCGATGCAGTTCGAGGTCGTCGCGGCCCGGATGAAGGCCGAGTTCAACGTCGAGGCGCGGATGGAGGGCCTGCCGTACCAGCTCGCGCGGCGCACCGACTCCGAGTCCGCCACCGAGCTCGGCCGCCAGCGCGGCGTCGAGGTCTTCACCCGCTCCGACGGTGTGATGCTGGCCCTCGTCAGCGACAAGTGGCGACTGCAGTACATCCAGAAGGAGCACCCGGAGCTGACCCTGGAACCGCTCGTCGCGACCGCCGACTGACCCCCGGGATCCGGGAGAGCTGCACGTATGAGCCCGCTGCAGGCCCTGTTCGACGCCGAACTGCACATCGGGGACGCCACCATCCTGTGGCGCGAGATCATCGGCAACGGGTTCGGGATCGCGTCCGCGATCGGCGGCATGAAGCGCGTGGTGTGGGCGTGGCCCGTCGGCATCGCGGGAAATGCACTGCTGTTCACGGTGTTCATGGGTGCGCTGTTCCACACCCCGCAGGAGCTGAACCTGTACGGACAGGCCGGACGGCAGCTGATGTTCATCTCCGTCAGCGTGTACGGCTGGACCCAGTGGTTGCGGTCCCGGCATGCGTCCGGCGAGGCGGTGCTGCCGCACTGGGCGCCGCGCCGCGACCGGTTTCTTCTGGTCGCGGCGATGATCTGCGGCACCGTCGTCTTCGCGCAGATCTTCGAACGCATCGGGTCCTACGGGCCTTGGCCGGAGGCGTGGATCTTCACCGGGTCGCTGCTCGCCACCTACGGCATGGCGCGCGGGTGGACCGAGTTCTGGCTGATCTGGATCGCCGTCGACGCCGTCGGGGTGCCGCAGCTGTTCGTGGCCGGGTACTACCCGTCCGCGCTCCTCTACCTCGTGTACGGCGCCTTCGTGCTGTGGGGGTTCGCGGTGTGGCTGCGGGTCCAGCGCCGCGCGGGGGTCGCCCGGTCCGCGCCCTGACCGACGCTCAGATCCCGGCGCGGCGGACGAGGGAGTCCGCGAACGTGGGCGACACCGCACCGAGGTGGCGCAGCAGTTCGGCGTAGCCGGGCAGCAGTTCCACCGGGCGGGTCCGGACCGCCTCGACCAGCCAGCCGGCCGCCCGTTCAGGGGTCAGGGCAGGCATCGCGTCGTAGTCCCTGGTCGGGGTGATCATCGGGGTGCGGATCAGCGGGAAGTGCACCGTGGTGACCGCAACACCGCGCCCGGCGATCTCGGCGCCCAGATCGCGGCCGAACGCCCCGATGGCCGCCTTCGACGCGTGGTAGGCGGCGAACTTCGGCATCACCCCGCCGGGCACACCCCACGTCGCGACATTGACGATGTGCCCGCACCCGCGGTCGAGCATTCCGGGTAGCACCGCCAGCGTCAGCCGCACCGGGCCGAAGTAGTTGAGCGCCATCGTCCGCTCGTAGTCGTGGAATCGGTCCACGGTGTCGACGACGGGGCGGCGGATGGAGCGTCCGGCGTTGTTGATCAGCACGTCGAGCGGTCCGTGGTCGGCGGCGACGGTCGCCACCAGTGCCGCGACGGCGTCCGGGTCGGTGAGGTCACACGCGATGCTGTGTGCGACCCCGCCGTCGGCCCGGATCCGGTCGCGAACCACGGCGAGGTCGCCGGCGCCGCGGGCCACCAGGATCACCTCGGCCCCCAGCGCGGCGAACGCCGTCGCGGCCGCCTCCCCGACCCCGGAGGACGCGCCGGTGATCAGGACCGTGCGGCCGCTGACACGGTCCGGCCCCGGCCGGACGCGGGTGCGGACGGACCGCAACGACGGCAGCGGGTTGAGGGCGGCGCGGGCAACCAACTCACGGATCATGGCGTCGAGTGTGCACCCACCGGCGCGTCGACCGGGTGGGGATGGAGGCAGGTGGGCAGTCGGCGGATCAGGCGGACGACTCGGCCTCGGGTTGTGGGGTGATCGCCATCGCCCACCGGTTCGAGATCAACTGCAGGCTCGGCAGGTCGGACAAGGACACCACGATCTCGTACGTCCGCTCGTACCCGGTGTGCGCGATCCGCCACTGGCCGCCGTCGTCGCGTGCGTATCGGTCGTGGTAGAAAGCCGCACCACGCAACAGCATTCCGTCCTCGGGGAAGATGACCGTGTCCGCGAGAACCCACGTCCCGGTCGCACTGTCCCCGGTGATGTCGATTTCCGGTTGGCCGCAGAGGTGTTCGGACAGTACGTGCGGGCCGAGCGTGATCTCCATGAACGAGCACAACGCGTCCCGGTCCTCGAATCGGAGGTGCTCGCCGTACGTGGCGGTCGCGTCGGGCAGCAGGGTCTCGCGGAACAGTGCCCAATCCTTGGTGTCCAGCGCGCGCGTGTAGCGATGTTTGAGCTTCGTTATCTCAGCGAGAGCCTCGAGATCCATCGCGCGAGCCTTCCATGACAGGGACCATGAAACGACAAGACCGATCTTTCAGGCAGCCTAGTCGCCTTCCCGCCCCGCCGGGCGGTGAACACGTCACGGTGTCAGGCACGCGAGACCGATCACTCGAGGTCGGCGGCCAGCTCCATCCAGCGCTCCTCCGCGGTCTCCTTCTCCGCCACCACCGTCCGCAGTTCCGCGTCGAGCTTCTGCAGCTCCTGCGGATCGGTGGCCGCGGCGGCGAGCGCCTCGTGCAGGACGGCCTCCCGATCGGACAGCTTGGCGACCTGCCGTTCGATGCGGCTCAGCTCCTTGCGGGCGGCCCGGTCCGCGGCACCGTCGCGGACGGCGACGGGCTCGCCGACACTCGCGGCCGCAGGCCCGCTCACCGGGGCGGGGCCGGGCGTGGCGGCAGCGGCGACCGCCTCGCGACGCCTCAGGTATTCCTCGATCCCACCCGGCAGGTTCGTCAGCTTGCCGTCCCCGAACAGCGCCCAGGTGCTGTCGCAGATCCGCTCGACCAGGTAGCGGTCGTGGCTGATCACCACCAGCGTTCCCGCCCAGCCGTCGAGGATGTCCTCGAGCTGCTGCAGCGTGTCGATGTCGAGGTCGTTGGTCGGCTCGTCGAGCAGCAGCACGTTCGGCTCGCTCATCAGCACCCGGGTCAGCTGCAGCCGACGCCGCTCACCGCCGGACAGGTCGCCGACCGGGGTGCGCTGGCGGGCCGGGGTGAAGCCGAGCCGCTCGGCGAGCTGACCGGCGGACATCTCCTTGTCCCCCAGCACGATTCGCTCCGCGACGTCCTTGACCGCCTCGAGCACCCGCATGTCCGTCGGCAGGTCGTCGAGTTCCTGGCGCAGCCACCCGATCTTGACGGTCTGCCCCTGGATGCGCCGACCCGTGGCGGGTTCGAGCTCGCCGGCGAGGGTACGCAGCAGCGTCGTCTTGCCCGAACCGTTCACGCCGACCAGACCCACCCGCTCCCCCGGCGCCAGCCGCCAGGTCAGGTCGTGGACGAGTTCCCGGCCGTCGGGCGTCTCGAGGCGGACGTCCTCGAGTTCGATGACGACGCGGCCGAGCCGCCGCTTGGCGAACGACGCCAGCGCGACGGAGTCCCGCGGCGGTGGGACGTTCGCGATCAGGGCCTCCGCCGCCTCGACCCGGTAGCGGGGCTTCGAGGTGCGGGCCTGCGGGCCGCGACGCAGCCACGCGAGCTCCTTGCGGGCCAGGTTCTGCCTGCGTTCCTCGGCGGCGTCGGCCTGCCGGGCCCGCTCGGCGCGCGCGAAGATCCAGTCGTTGTAGCCGCCGTCGTAGCTCTCGACCTTGCCGCCGACGACCTCCCAGGTGCGGGTGGCGACGGTGTCGAGGAACCAGCGGTCGTGGGTGACGACCACCAGCGCGCTGCGCCGGCCCAGCAGGTGTTCGGCCAGCCACTGCACGCCCTCGACGTCGAGGTGGTTGGTGGGCTCGTCGAGGACCAGCAGGTCCAGGTCCTGCACCAGCGCCGCCGCCAGGGCGACGCGCCGCCGCTCCCCGCCGGAGAGGCCCTCGACGCCGCGGTCGAGGCCGACGGAGTCGATGCCGATACCGGCGAGGATGGAACGGATCCGCGCATCACCCGCCCACTCGTGCTCGGCCAGCCCGAGCGGGGCGAGCACCACGTCGGCGACGGTGGCACCGGCCGGGAGGACACCCCGCTGGGTGACCACGGCCATGCGCAGGCCACCGACCCGGCTGACCCGGCCGGAGTCGGGTTCCTCGAGGCCGGCGAGCACCTCGAGCATCGTGGTCTTGCCGCCGCCGTTGAGGCCGACGACACCGATCCGTTCGCCCTCCTGCACGCCGAGGGACACGGAGTCGAGCAGCGGCTTGATGCCGAACGACTTCGACACCTGCTCCAGGTTGATCAGATTGGCCATCAGCGTTCCGTTCCCCGGTGATCGTTCTCGACGTCGACAATGTGCGCACCCGGCACCGGGCCGTGGGCCACCCGCACGGTGCGGCACACGCCCGCCCCGGCCAGTTCCGCCCCGACGGCGACCGCCGAGTCGGAGTCGGCGCACAGGAATGCACAGGTCGGTCCGGACCCCGAGACGATGCCGGCCAACGCCCCTGCCGTGGTCCCCGCACGCAGGGTGCGCCGCAGTTCCGGTTTGAGGGAGAGCGCGGCGGGCTGCAGGTCGTTGCCGAGCAGCGGTGCGAGCTGATTGGCGTCACCCGAGGCGAGCGCCTGGATCAGGCCCTCCGCGCCGCCGATCCGCGGCGGGCTGCCCGCGGCGCGGAGACGGTCGAGTTCACGGAACACCGCCGGAGTGCTCAGTCCACCCTTTGCGAGCGCGAGAACCCAGTGAAAGCTGTTGCGGGACAGGACCGGAAGCAACTTCTCCCCACGTCCGGTCCCGAGCGCGGTCATACCGTGCAGAGTGAACGGGACGTCGCTGCCGAGCTCCGCGCCGAGCGTGAACAGCTCGTCGCGGCCGAGGCCGAGCCGCCACAGCTCGTTGAGTCCGACGAGGGTGGCCGCCGCGTCGGCACTGCCGCCCGCCATGCCGCCGGCCACCGGCACACCCTTGACGATGGTGATCGCGACGTCCGCGGCCCGGCCCGCACGCTCGGCGAGCAGTTCCGCCGCCCGCCACACGAGGTTCGTCCGATCGGTCGGCACCGACGCGGCGTCCTCGCCCCGCACCTGCACCGACAGCCCGTCGGCGTCGGCGAGCACGACGTCGTCACTGAGCGACAGCGCCTGGAACACCGAGGTCAGCTCGTGATAGCCGTCCTCGCGCAGGTCACCGACTCCCAGGTGGAGGTTCACCTTCGACGGCGCCCGGACGGTCACCGGGCGCGGAACTACGGACAGCACGGGGAATCAGCCTAGTGGAGGCGCCACGGGTGGCGAACTCCCGGACGCGCACCCGGCGGCCTCTACCGGCGCGGGCGGTCCTCGAACATCGCCTCGATCCTGGCCTTGATCTCGGCGGTGCTCATGGCCGAGCGGTGCGCGAGAGGTGTCGCCGCCCGCATCCCCGGGCCCGCCACTCGCTCGTCGGCCGCGCCGACCTCGGATGAATTCATCTGTGCAGCAATCCCTTTCTGATTCACAGACCCACCACTCGCTCGAGCGAGGCGAGCTCGTCGTCGAGATGGCCGAGCATCGGCGCCAACTCCGGCAGGCTGCGCCGGCAGCTGGTGAGACCGAACGCGATCTCCTCGTCCGTACTCGTGCAGGTGATGTTCAGCGCCTGGCCGTCCACCGGGATGGACAGCGGAAAGAGCGCGGTCATCCGCGCCCCGTTCCAGTACAGCGGCGCACGCGGGCCCGGCACGTTGGAGATCATCACGTTCGCCGACCGGATCGGAAGGCCCCGCCCGAGCACGATCCCCATCGCCAGCGGTGCAACCCCCAGCGCACTCATCGCACGGATCTGGGTGGCGCTCCGGGCCCGCATCGTCTCCTTGCCCTCGCGCATCGAGGTGCGCACGGCGTCGAGCCGGTCGCCGGCGTCGGACAGGTTCGTGCCGAGATTGCAGGTCAGCAGGCCGATTTCGTTCCCCTCGCCGCCGGTCCGCCGCTCATCGCGCAGCGAGACCGGGACCATCGCCAGCAGCGGCTCGAGGGGCAGGGCATCCACCCCCGCGAGGAACGTGCGCAGCGCACCCGAGCACATGGCGAGCACCACGTCGTTGATCGTCGCGTCGGCGCACTTGGCCACCAGCCGGAGGCGTTCGAGCTGCCACGAGCCCGCCGCGAAGCGGCGCGCACCCCCGATCGGCACGTTGAGCAGCGACGACGGCGCGGCCAACGACAACGCGCCACCGCGACCGTGCAGCGCGCGGTCGACCGTGTCGGCCAATGCAGGCACCAGTCCTGCCACTTCCCCGACCGCGTCCCGCGCCGCCCGGACCGCGGCACCGGCGATGCCCGACACGCCGCCGGTCGACGCGGGTTCTGCCGATCCGAGGCGCGGCGCACCCGGCTCCCACGGCGCGGACATCTCCCGAGCCTCGGGATCCTCGCTGAGCGCCCGTCGCAGCATGCGCATCGCGGACACACCGTCGGCCAGGGCGTGGTGGATCTTCATGTACACGGCGAACCTGCCGTCGGCGAGCCCCTCGATCAGGTGCATCTCCCACAGCGGACGACTGCGGTCCAGCAGGCCGGCATGCAGGCGAGACACCAGATCCATCAGCTCCCGCATGCCACCCGGACGCGGCAGCGCGTCGTGTTGCACGTGGTGCGCGAGGTCGAGGTCGTCGTCGGTCTCCCACCCCCACTGCCCGAGAGTGGTCACCGAGCGCCGGGGGCGGCGCCGCAGCCGCGGGGCGACCAGGTTGCGTTCGAGGGCGGCGTCGAGCATCGCGCGCACGTCCCCGGCATCACCGCCCTCGGGAGGCTCGAGGAGCACGAGCCCCCCGACGTGCATCGGGTGTTCGCGGGATTCGGCTAGCAGGAACATCGAGTCGGTGGGCGACATCGGAAGCAGCATGTTCTGACCTATCAAGTCTCGGGGCACCGGATCGCGGGATCGAGCAAGGGTGATGTGCGTCACCTTTGGTCACAAACGGATGTGAGAATGGTCACGACCGAATCGGGATGTAGATGTTCTACCCCATCGAGAGTTGCGTCACCACCTGGGCAAACGTCCAGGCATCGATCGTCACGCGGGCCGATGCCCCGAATGTCCGGACCGGCCATTCCGCCTCGCCGGCCGGTCGCGTCGCTCACCTGCACGGACGCGACGCCGTTCGCCACACCTCGCTACGCGCGGTCACAGCAAGTCCACGGAGCGGGATCCGATCGGCCGGCAAATGCCTACTGACCAGTACGCGTAAAGCTACTCGAAAGTAGCCTGCCGACACGATACAAAGGATCGATTCCTACACGAATCGCGTTGCGGCAAAACGACGTTGGGCGACTCTGTAACGACATGACAGAGCCGCCGAAATAATGGATGCTGGCATACCGGTAGCGCCGATCAACGCACCGGAGGAAGACCGGAATTCTCCGGTCGACAGTCGCCTCGCGACGACCCTCCGACCGCTCGGTGTTCCGGTGATCAAGCGGCCGTCCGTCCTGTCACGGACAGTCGAGCGGCCCGCGCTCAGCCCCGAGTGGCTCGACGCGCCACGGCCTGTCCGTACCGGGTGCCCGCGCACACGTGTGGACGACAACTGTGAACAACGAGGTACGAGGAACGGTGGCCAACCAGATGTTCAGACGAATTGCAGTCGTCAACCGGGGCGAGGCGGCGGTCCGCCTGATCCGCGCCGTCCGGGAACTCAACGCCGAACGCGACCAGCCCCTCACCGTCATCGCCCTGCACACCGAGGCCGAGCGCCGCGCCATGTTCGTCAGGCAGGCCGACGAGGGCGTCACACTGCGCCCCTCGACCACCGCGGCCACGCCCTACCTCGACCACGCCGAACTCGAGCGCGCCCTGATCGAGGCGCGCGCCGACGCCGTCTGGGTCGGCTGGGGCTTCGTCGCCGAGGACCCGGCCTTCGCCGACGTCTGCGCCCGCCTCGGCATCACCTTCATCGGCCCCTCCGCCGAGGCGATGCGGCTGCTCGGCGACAAGGTCGAGGCGAAACTGCTCGCCGAGAAGGTCGGTGTCCCCGTCGCCCCGTGGTCCGGCGGACCCGTCGAGACCCGCGCCGACGCCCGCAGGCACGCCCAGGCCATCGGCTACCCGCTCATCATCAAGGCGCGCTCCGGCGGCGGCGGCCGAGGCATCCGCAAGGTCTACTCCGAGGACGAGCTCGAACTCGCCCTCGAGCGCACCCAGGGCGAGGCCGAGCGCTCCTTCGGCGACCCCGTCGTGTTCATCGAGCGCCTCGTCACCGAGGCCCGCCACGTCGAGGTCCAGGTCATCGCCGACGCGCACGGCAACGTGTGGGCGCCCGGCGTGCGCGACTGCTCGATCCAGCGCAAGAACCAGAAGGTCATCGAGGAGTCCGCTTCCCCGCTGCTGACGGCCGAGCAGTCCGCGCAGCTGCGGAAGGTGTCCGCGGAACTGGTCAAGGCCGCCGGGTACTGCGGCGCCGCCACCGTCGAGTACCTCTACCAGCCGTCGCAGCAGGTGTTCACCTTCCTCGAAGTCAACACCCGCCTGCAGGTCGAGCACCCGATCACCGAGTTCACCACCGGACTCGACCTGGTCAAGCTGCAGATCCACGTCGCGAGCGGCGAGCCGCTGGTCGGCGAGTGCCCGACCGAGTTCGGTCACGCCGTCGAGGCCCGCCTCAACGCCGAGGACGCCGACAACGGGTTCGCGCCCGCCCCCGGCACCGTCCAGCTGCTGAAGTTCCCGCTCGGCTCCGGCCTGCGCGTCGACACCGGCATCGCCCAGGGCGACGTCATCCCGCCCGACTACGACTCGATGGTCGCGAAGGTCATCGCCTGGGGCCGGGACCGCTCCGAGGCCCTCGCCCGGCTGCGCACCGCGCTGCGGGAGACCACCGTCGTCCTCGACGGCGGCACCACCACCAAGTCGTTCCTGCTCGACCTGCTCGACCGCGAGGAGGTCATCACCGCCTCCGCCGACACCGGATGGCTCGACCGGACCGGCGCCGGGACCGCGAACGGCCCCACCCCCGCCGCGGCCGTCGCCCTGCTCGCCACCGCGATCGAGGTCTACGAGACCGAGGAGGCGCACGAGCGCAGCGCGTTCCTCGCCGCCGCCCGCGGCGGACGGCCCCGCACCAAGAACACCGTCGGGCGCGGCGTCGAGCTGAGCTACCAGGGGCAGGCGTACCAGTTCGAGGTCGGCCAGATCGGCCCGCACCGCTACCGCATCGACGGCGACAGCGGCGAGGTCGAAGTCGACGTGGACCGGCTCAGCGAGTACGAGCGCCGGATCGTCGTCGGCGGACGGCGCCACCATGTCGTCTCCGTCACCGGCCCCGCCCACCACCTCGTCGAGGTCGACGGGGTCAGCCACCAGATCAGCCAGGACGAGGCCGGCGTCGTCCGCGCACCCTCCCCCGCCGTCGTCGTGGCGCTGCCCGTCGCGGTCGGCGACGAGGTCGAGGCCGGCGACACCCTCGTGGTGCTCGAGGCGATGAAGATGGAGACCGCGATCCGCGCGCAGAACGCGGGCACCGTCCGGGAAGTCCTCGCCATCGTCAATGCGCAAGTCGACGCCGGCGCCGCACTGCTGCGGGTGGACCCGGTGGCCGAGGAGACCGTCACCACCCAGGCCCCGCGGGTCGAGTTCACGGCCCCCGAGACCAGCGACCGCGACGACCTGACCGAGGCACTCGCCCGGCTCGACGCGCTGACCGCGATGATCACCGGATTCGACGTCGACGACACCCGCGCCACCGCACTGCGCACCGAGTACACGACCCTGCGCGACCGGCTGCCCGAATCCGACCCCACCCTGGCTCGCGCGGAACTGGCGCTGCTGACCACGTTCGCCGACCTGTGCGAGCTGTCGCGCAACCGGCCCGCCGGCGGCGACGACAACGACGAGCGGGTGCACTCCCCCCGCGAGCACTTCCATTCCTTCCTGCGTTCGCTCGACGTCGAGCTGGAGGGCCTGCCGGAGTCGTTCCGCGCCAAGCTGTCCCGCTCGCTGCGCCACTACGACGTGACCGAGCTGGATCGCACCCCGGAGCTCGAGGAGGCCGTGCACCGGCTGTTCGTCGCCCTGCAGCGGCTCGAGGCGCAGGTCCCGACCGTCGCAGGCCTGCTCGCGCACTGGCAGCGGGAGTGCCCGATCGGCGAGGAGCTCGCCGGCGAGTTCGAGGAGGTCCTCAACCGGCTGATCGTCGCCACCCAGCTGCGCTACCCGCTGATCGGCGACATGGCCCGCGGCCTGCACTTCCGCATCTTCGACGAGCCGGTGGTCCGCAAGTCGCGCGAGCAGATCTACGACGGCGTCCGCGGCAGCCTGCAGTACCTGGCGGAGCAGCCCGGCGCCACCGATCGCGCCGCCCGCATCGACGCGATGGTCGACACCCCGGAGCCGCTCGTCGGCCTTCTCGCCGAGCCGTGGTCCGCTCCCGCCGACCTGCTCGAGGTGGTCACCCGGCAGTACTACAAGATCCGCGGACTCTCCGACGTCAAGGCCATCGACGGCCACGGACTGCCCTGCGTCACCGGCACTTTCGAACTCTCCGGTGAGCAGCTGCGCCTGGTGTCGGTCGCCGCGGACCAGGGGCAGCTGACCGAGGCGCTCCGCGTCGTGGACGCGGTCGCCGGCCCGTCGCCCGTGAACCTGGTCGCCGACCTGTACGTCACGTGGCCGGACGCGCCCGCCGACGACGACGCACTCGCCGAGTCGCTGCGGTCGGAGCTGTTGTCGCACAACACTTCCGTGCCGTGGCGACGCGTCACCGTGACCGTCACCGTGCCCGGCGCGATGACGACTCAGCGTCAGGCCACCTTCCGTCCCGCCGAGTCCGGCGGGCTGGACGAGGACCGCATCATCCGCGGTATGCACCCGTTGACCGCGCAGCGCCTGGACATGTGGCGCCTGAAGAACTTCAACGGCACACGCCTGCCCGCCCCGGCCGACACCTACGTGTATCACCTTGCGGCCAAGGACAACCCGGCCGACCAGCGCCTGATCGCGATGGCTCAGGTGCGCGACCTCACGCTGCAGTTCGACGAGGCCGGCGAGATCGAGGCCGCCCCGGCGATCGAGCGGGCCCTCGCGTCCTGCCTCGCCGGCATCCGCAGCGCCCAGGCCGAGCGCGGTCGCAAGCGTCTCGACAACAACCGCGTCGTGCTCTACGTGTGGCCGCGGCTCGACGTCGCCGCCGACCGGTTGTCCGCGATCGCCAGCCACGTCGCACCGCTCACCGTCGGCGCGGGCATCGAGCAGATCACCCTGATCTGCCGCATGCAGGAATCGCCGACGGCGAAGCCGCGCCAGGTCGCCATCCGGTTCTCGTACCGCTCCGGCGCAGGCCTGCAGGTCGCGGTCACCGAACCGCCGACCCAGCCGCTCAAGCCGCTCGACGAGTACACCCAGAAGGTGCAGCGGTCGCGGGCACGCGGCACCGTCTACCCGTACGAGCTGATCCCCGCGCTGAGCGCGGGCGGCAGCTTCGTCGAGTACGACCTCGACGACACCGGCGCGCTGGTGCCCGTCGACCGCCCCTACGGCCGCAACAAGGCCGGTGTCATCGTCGGCCTGGTCACCACGCCCACCGAGCGCTACCCCGAGGGCATGACCCGGGTCGCATTGTTCGGCGACCCGACGAAGGCTCTCGGCACCGTCGCCGAGGCGGAGTGCTCGCGCATCGTCGCGGCCATCGACCTCGCGGAGTCGCTCGGCGCCCCGGTGGAATGGTTCGCGCTCTCCTCCGGCGCCACCATCTCCATGGAGTCCGGCACCGAGAACATGGACTGGGTCTCGCGCGGCCTGCGCCGGATCATCACGTTCACCCAGAACGGCGGCGAGATCAACGTCATCGTCGCGGGCATCAACGTCGGCGCCCAGCCGTACTGGAACGCCGAGGCCACGATGCTGATGCACACCAAGGGCATCCTGGTGATGACCCCGGAGTCGGCGATGGTGCTCACCGGCAAGCAGTCCCTGGACTACTCCGGTGGCGTCTCGGCGGAGGACAACTTCGGTATCGGCGGCTACGACCGAGTGATGGGCCCGAACGGCCAGGCGCAGTACTGGGCACCGGACCTGACCGCCGCGATCGGCGTCCTGTTCGCGCACTATGAGCACGCGTACCTCGCTGTCGGGGAACGTTTCCCGCGCAAGGCGGAGTCGTCGGACCCGATCGACCGTGACGTGCGCTCGTTCCCGCACGTGCACCCGTCGAGCGAGTTCACCACGGTCGGTGAGATCTTCTCCGCCGAGACGAACCCGGACCGCAAGAAGCCGTTCGACATCCGCACGGTGATGCACGCCGTGGTCGACCAGGACCACGCCGTGCTCGAACGCTGGGCCGACATGGCCGACGCCGACACGTCGGTGGTGTTCGACGCGCACCTCGGCGGCAACGCCGTCACCGTCGTCGGCATCGAGTCCCGGGCCATCGCCCGCAAGGGCTGGTTCCCGACCGACGGCCCGGACCAGTGGACCTCGGGCACGCTGTTCCCGCGTTCGTCGAAGAAGACGGCTCGCGCGATCAACGCGGCGTCCGGAAACCGTCCGGTCGTGGTGCTGGCGAACCTGTCCGGATTCGACGGCTCCCCGGAGTCGCTGAGGAACCTGCAGCTCGAATACGGCGCCGAGATCGGCCGCGCGATCGTCAACTTCGACGGCCCGATCGTGTTCGTCGTGATCTCGCGCTACCACGGCGGCGCGTTCGTGGTGTTCTCCGGCGCCCTGAACGAGAACATGGAGGTGCTCGCGGTCGAGGGCTCGTTCGCCTCGGTGCTCGGTGGCGCCCCTGCCGCGGCCGTCGTGTTCACCCGCGAGGTCAACGCCCGCACCGACGCCGACCCGGCGGTGCGCGACCTCGAGGCCCGGCTCGCCGCCAGCGACGACGACGCCGAGCGCGCCACGCTGCGCGTCGAGCTCGCCGCCGAGCGGGTCGCCGTCCGCAACGCCAAGCTCGGCGAGGTGGCCGCGGAGTTCGAGGGCATCCACAACATCGAACGCGCCCGCGAGGTCGGCTCCGTGCACGACATCGTGGCCGCCGCGGACCTGCGGCCGCGTCTGGTCTCCGCTGTCGAGCGCGGCATGGGCAAGGTTCTCGCCGCCCAGTAAGCACGATCAGCCAACGCAGTGGGGGGGGCCCGGGGGGGGGCGGGCGGGGCCCCTCGGGGAAACACCCACAGCCGCCCACGCGGGGAGCGACC